>NZ_JAMYKT010000009.1:0-246301 GCF_040317515.1 Mesorhizobium sp. M1428 | reverse complement strand
CCCAACAGCCAGATCGACGATCTCCTGCCTTGGGTCTACATCAACAAGCTCGAGCTCAAGGCCGTGGCCTGAGAACACCGCTTACTTTTCTCCACCGAAACAGAGCGCTCAGTCGCGGGAATACAAGCGGTTCCGCGCTAGACGCGTAGCGACAGTGCAGAGCCTATCAAAGCCCGTGCTCTGGTGGAGCGCGGGCCGGTTGGGTGCGGGCTGATCTACAGTTGGAGCGAACTGTCGTCGCTGTCACGGTTCTGGATTTGTGATTTGCTAGCGGAGAGAGCGGTGGTCCGCATGCCGCGAACCATAACGAACTAAGCGCCTTGGCACATGTCGCATCTGAGGTCCTGAGGCGGCTTACCGGCGCGGGAACACGTTGGAGAAACGACGCAAACTTATGGCTGCGCTAGATGGGCAGGATACTGCCGTTAGTTGCAGAAGACAGAATTGCCAATTTTGTTGCAAGTCGTGCCATCGCTGAAGAAAAAGGTCCGCTTGCTGACCCTTAGCTGACTCTCGCAAGCTTCTTGCGAAGTGCAATGTTGTACGGAACGCATCCTTGCGACCCAAAGAAATGCCGCGCGTCGAGATTGGCTGCCCAGATGCCCATCGCAATTTCGTCAATACCTGCGCAAGCAGCTCGCTGTTCAACATGGCACATCAAAGCTGTGGCAACTCCACGACGACGAGCTTCCGGCATAACCGAGATGTGGTGCACATAGATCCGGGGCCGAGGGAAAATAAACGGCGTTTCTGGCAGCGACTGAATTTCAAACCAGACGTAGCCGACTGGAGCACGATCAATCTCAGCAATCGCGATCGAGCTCCTCGGATCAGCCAGCCGCGCTGCTAAGAATGTCCTCACCGCAGACGGATCGGCTGCCTGTTTGAAAACGTCTGGATGCAATTCAGCATGGAGACTCTGAACCACCTGATTGAGCCGAACGAGCGCGTCAAAGTCTGCCTCCGAGGCAGCCCGAACTTCCACTGACATCGAGAAACCTCCCCGTTTTTAGACAACGCTGCGACGGTGATGTCTTTCTGTCAACGAATGTCGGTCTTCCGCCCATCTCGGCCATTGGCGGCAGCCAGTTGATGGAGATTTGACCCTAGTGATTAGTAGGCTACTAATCGAACCTTACCAAACGCCCCGAAAATAAAGGGTTTCTTGGGATTATCTGGCGGAGAGAGCGGGATTCGAACCCGCGTTACGGTCTCCCGTAAACACACTTTCCAGGCGTGCGCCTTCAACCACTCGGCCACCTCTCCGTCTTTAGCATTTTCGCTGCGGCCGGTTTCGCCGCGCGGGTTGGGGAGATGCATCTCCCTTGGGAGTCCGGACCGGATTCCGGCCGTGGGCGCCGTCAACCAGCGGATACCCTTTCCCGCACCTGAGCCGTTAAAGCAACAGGCGCGGGGCTCATCTAGTCGATCCGGTGCCGAATGCCAAGACATAACGGCAGTCTATTCGCTTTGCCGGATAGGGATGCTCAGTCCATGTTATCGGAGCACCCATTGGGAGCGCATCGAAACGATTGGTGGAGGTGTGCTTGCCGTCCGGCGGGCCACCGGTTCCGGCGAACCGGCGGTCGCGGGTTCAACTTCGCGTGTCGCGATTGCAGGCCAAGCAAGTAGATCCTATCTAACAGTCCGATACGACATTCTGATAAACTCCTGGGGAGGAAGGGTCCGGATGTTCCGCTTCGTCTTTCGTCTCGCTGCAATGGTCTCGCTTTCGGTTTCGGTCATCATGGCCGTGCTCGACGCGACCCGCTCGGTGGCGGCTTCGGCGCTGGTGATGACCCCGCTCAATACCAGCTGGCTCGCGGTCTCGCCGGATACGCGCAGCGCCTTCGAAAGCTTCGTCCGCGACAAGGTCAATCCGTTGCTGTGGGACGGTGCCATCGCCTGGGTGCTCAGCCAGCCCGGCTTCGCCGTGTTCGCGGTGCTGGCGTTTATTCTTTATGCCATCGGCTACAGGCGGCAGCGCCCCAGCGGGCGGTTCGCCGCAACCTGAAATTTCCAGCTTTCCCGGCCCCTGCGTCGCGGGAAAAGCTCAACCAAGAAGAAAAGGAACCCGCACATGTTTCTCAGCGACATGCTGAACAAGAAGCTCAACCTGCCGAAGCCCTCCGAGGCGTTGCCGGGCCGCGACCGGCCGATCCCGACGGCGTCGAAGCACTTTGTCTCGAACAGGCCGCTCAAGGGTCCTTATCCCGAAGGGATGGAAACGGCGATGTTCGGGCTGGGTTGCTTCTGGGGCGCCGAGCGCCTGTTCTGGCAGGTCGAGGGCGTCTGGGTCACGGCGGCCGGCTATGCGGGCGGCGTGACGCCCAATCCGACCTATCAGGAAACCTGCACCGGGCTCACCGGCCATGCCGAAGTCGTGCTCGTCGTCTACGATCCGAAGATCGTGTCCTATGCCGAGCTTTTGAAGCTGTTCTGGGAAAGTCACGACCCGACGCAAGGCATGCGCCAGGGCAATGATGTCGGCACCACCTACCGCTCGGCGATCTATACGTTCAGCGACGCGCAGTACCAGGCTGCGATCGCCTCGCGCGATGCCTACGAGGCTTCGCTGCGCGGCGCCGGCCGCGGCAAGATCACCACCGAGATCGCGCCGGCGCCGGAATTCTACTTCGCCGAGGAAGACCACCAGCAATATCTGGCGAAGAACCCCTACGGCTATTGCGGCCTGCAGGGAACCGGCGTCTCCTGCGCCATTCCGGCCGCCGCCTCCGCCTGATCTTACGCCCTGACGCAATGAATATGCTGTGGCGCCGCGATGCGGCGCCATGCTTTTCCAAAGGGTCAAAATTCCACGTGAATTTTGTTTCGGGCCGTGCCAAATTGACCCGAAGCGGGAGGAAGACACTCCTGCCTGACGCCGCATGCCTGCCGGAGAACCGGGCCGGCATGCGGTGCATAATGGACAAATAACCGACAGGGGTGTGGATCACATGAAACGTATCGTACTTGGCCTCATGGCCGCAGCTGCAATGGTTCTTCCGGCCTTCGCCGCGGATATTCAACCCGCGATCCTCTACGATCTCGGCGGCAAGTTCGACAAGTCGTTCAACGAGGCGTCCTTCCACGGCGCTGAAAAGTTCAAGACCGAGACCGGCATCCCCTATGTGGAATTCGAGGTCAGCAACGCCACCCAGCGCGAGCAGGCGCTGCGCCGCTTCGCCGAGGACGGCCGCAACCCGATCGTCATGGCGGGCTTCTCCTGGGCTGACGCGCTCGACAAGATCGCCACCGAGTTCCCCGATACCAAATTCGCCATCATCGACATGGTCGTCGACAAGCCCAATGTCCGCTCCCTGGTCTATAAGGAGCAGGAAGGCTCGTACCTCGTCGGCGTGATGGCGGCGATGGCTTCCAAGACCAAGAAGGTCGGCTTCGTCGGCGGCATGGACATTCCGCTGATCCGCAGGTTTGGCTGCGGCTATGTCGGCGGCGCCAAGGCGGCCGGCGCCACCGACGTCATCCAGAACATGACCGGCGATACGCCGGCAGCCTGGAACGATCCGGCCAAGGGCGGCGAGATCGCCAAGACGCAGATCGACCAGGGCGCCGACGTGGTCTACGCAGCGGCAGGCGGCACCGGTGTCGGTGTGCTGCAGGCAGCGGCCGACGCCGGCAAGCTCGGCATCGGCGTCGATTCCAACCAGAACGGCCTGCAGCCCGGCAAGGTGCTGACCTCCATGGTCAAGCGCGTCGACGTTGCCGTCTACAACACCTTCATGGATGCCAAGAACGGCAAGTTCACGGCAGGCGTCAACGATCTCGGCCTCAAGGAAGGCGGCGTCGACTACGCCATGGACGACAACAACAAGGCGCTTGTCGACGATGCGATGAAAGCGGCGGTCGAAAAAGCCAAGGCCGACATCATTGCCGGCACCATCAAGGTGCACGACTACATGTCGGACAATGCCTGCCCGTATTGATTGATCGACATTGCAGACTGACGAGCCGCCGGGTGAAAGCCCGGCGGTTTTGCATTGTCAGCCGCTCACCAGTGCGGCGGCTTGGTCACCGGCACGTCGGGTGCGGCCTGTTCCTCCAGCGCCAGGAAGCGCTCGGCCAGCGCGTCGAGCTTGCGCTGCATGCGCTCGATCACCTTCCACTGCTCGGCGATCTGGCCGGACAGTTCCTCGACCGTCTTCTCCTGCTCGGCGGCGCGGATTTCCAGCGTCGTCAGCCGATCCTCGGGCATGGTCATTTGAAATCCTCGATCAGGCGATTGTGCAGGCTGCGGCCACGTTGGAAATTGACAAGCATGGCGGGATTTGTCGAGAGTGAACCCTGCTCCGGCCAATCGGTACGGACCCAATTGGCACAGACTGGGCGTCATGCTAGGCGTTTGACCAAGCGGTAAAAAAATAACAGTGGGAACAGGCTGCATGGCGCAAGCCGCAATCGAGCTGATCGGCATCGACAAGAGCTTTGGCGCCGTGCGCGCCAACCGCGACATCAATCTGGAGATTATGCGCGGCACCATCCATGGCATCGTCGGCGAAAACGGCGCTGGCAAGTCGACGCTGATGTCGATCCTCTATGGTTTCTACCAGGCCGATTCCGGCGAAATCCGTGTCGGCGGCCAGCCGGCATCGATCAAGACGCCGAACGATGCGATCGCGCTCGGCATCGGCATGGTGCATCAGCACTTCATGCTGGTCGACAATTTCTCGGTGCTGGAAAACGTCATTCTCGGCGCCGAAAGCGATGCGCTGCTGAAGAAGAGCATCGCCAAGGCGCGTTCCGAGCTGGAGCGGCTCGAGCGCGAATACGGGCTCGAAGTCGATCCGGACGCGATCATCGAGGAGTTGCCGGTCGGCCTGCAGCAACGCGTCGAAATCCTCAAAGCGCTCTATCGCGGCGCCGAGATCCTGATTCTCGACGAGCCGACAGGCGTGCTGACGCCGGCCGAGGCCGACCATCTGTTCCGCATCCTCAGGCAGTTGAAGGAGCAGGGCAAGACGATCGTGCTGATCACCCATAAGCTGCGCGAGATCATGGCGATCACCGACACGGTCTCGGTGATGCGCCGGGGCACGATGGTGGCGACGCGCGAAACCAGGAAGACCACGGTCGAGGAGCTGGCCGAGCTGATGGTCGGCCGGCGCGTGCTGCTGCGCGTCGAGAAGGGCGAGGCGAAGGCCGGCGGCGTCAAGCTCGCGGTCAAGAACCTGACGGTGAAGGATTCCCGCGGCGTCACCATGGTCGACGACGTCTCCTTCGACGTCCATGCCGGCGAGATCGTCGGCATTGCCGGCGTCGCCGGCAACGGGCAGTCCGAACTGCTCGAGGCGATTTCCGGCATCAGGCACGCCGTTTCGGGCTCCGTTATGCTCGACGGAAAGCCGATCGACCTGACCGGCGCCGCCGATCCCGGTGAGTTGCGCGAGCGCGGCCTTGCCCATGTGCCGGAGGACCGCCATCATGTCGGCCTGGTGCTGGCCTTCGAGGAGAACGAGAATTCGATTCTCGGCTACCAGGACGACGAGCGCTATCTGAAGGGGCCGTTCCTCGACATCGACGCCATCCGTAACGATGCCAGGGACAAGATCGTCAAATACGACATCCGACCGGCCGACTGCCGCCTCAAGACCGCCAATTTCTCCGGCGGCAACCAGCAGAAGATCGTGCTGGCGCGGGAAATGGAACAAGATCCCGGCGTGTTGATCGTCGGTCAGCCGACGCGCGGCGTCGATGTCGGCGCCATCGAATTCATCCACAAGCGCCTCATCGCCATGCGCGACCAGGGCAAGGCGGTGCTGGTGGTTTCGGTCGAGCTCGACGAGATCCGCTCGCTTTCCGACCGCATCCTGGTCATGTTCGCCGGCCGCATCGTCGGCGAGCGCGGCCCGGAGGCGACCGAGGGTGAGCTCGGTCTGCTGATGGCCGGCGTCGAGCATCGGGAGGCCGCCGAGTGAGCACTCCCTATGCCAAGCTGCCGGCCTGGGCCGATTACGTGCTGATCCCGCTGATCAATCTATTCGTCGCCTTCGTCGTTGCCGGCTTCGTCGTCATATTGGTCGGCGAGAACCCGCTGCGCGCAGCCGTCGTCCTGGTCGAGGGTGCATTCGGTCGCGGCCAAGGCATCGCGTTCACGCTTTTCTATGCCACCACCTTCATCTTCAGCGGGCTTTCGGTGGCGGTTGCGGCGCATTGCGGCCTGTTCAACATCGGTGGCGAGGGCCAGGGCTATATCGCCGGTCTCGGCATCGGCATCGTTTGCCTGACCTTCGACAGCGTGCTGCCCTGGTGGCTGACCTTCCCGATTGCCATTGTCGCCGCCGCGGCGATGGGCGCGCTGTGGGCGCTGATCCCGGCCTATCTGCAGGCCAAGCGCGGCTCGCACATCGTCATCACCACCATCATGTTCAATTTCATCGCCGCTAGTGTCATGGTCTATGCTCTGGTGGGCATGCTGAAGCCGCCCGGCTCGATGGCGCCGCAGACGCGTACCTTCCTCGAAGGCGCACAATTGCCGAAGCTCAACTGGGTCATCGAATTGTTCGGCGCCAAGATCCGTTCGGCGCCATTCAATGTCAGCTCGCTGCTGGCGCTGGCCATGGCCTTTCTGGTGTGGGCCCTGATCTGGCGCACCAAGCTGGGCTATGAGATGCGCACCTATGGCCACAGCCCGAAAGCGGCGCGTTATGCCGGCATTTCGGAGATACGTATCATCATCATCGCCATGATGATCTCGGGCGCACTGGCCGGCATGATGGCGCTCAACCCGACGATGGGCGACCAGCACAATGTCGCGCTCGAATTCGTTTCGGGCGCCGGTTTCGTCGGCATTGCGGTGGCACTGATGGGACGCCTGCACCCGGTCGGCATCGTGCTTGCCGCAATATTGTTCGGCATGCTCTACCAGGGCGGCGCCGAGCTCGCCTTCGAGATGCCGGCGATCAGCCGCGACATGATCGTTATCATCCAGGGCCTGGTCATCCTGTTCGCCGGCGCGCTCGAGCATATGTTCCGGCCTTATGTCCAGGCGCTGTTCGCCTCGCTCAGCCCGAGATCGGTCGGCATGGAAGCGGTCAAGGGGAAGGGCGCCTGAGATGGATTTCTTCAACGCCATCGTACAGGTCCTGGACTCGACCATCCGCCTGTCGGTCCCTTTGCTGCTCGCCTGCCTCGCCGGCCTCTATTCGGAGCGCGCCGGCGTCTTCGATATTGGGCTCGAGGGCAAGATGCTGGTCGGCGCCTTCGCCGGTGCGGCCGCCGCCTCGGTCTTCCACTCGGCTTATCTCGGCCTCGGCATGGCCATCCTCATCTCGGTTGCCTTCGCGCTGATCCACGGCTTTGCCTCGATCACCCATCGCGGCAACCAGATCGTCTCTGGTGTCGCGATCAATTTCATTGCCGCCGGATCGACGATCATGCTCGGCCAGGCCTGGTTCCAGCAAGGCGGGCGCACGCCGGCGCTGGCCGCCGGCGAGCGCTTCGAAGCAATCATCTGGCCTGGCGCGGATGCGCTCAGGAGCGTGCCGATCCTCGGGCCAATCTATTCGGAACTCATCTCCGGCCACTCCGTGCTGGTCTATCTCGCCTTCCTGGCCGTGCCGTTCACCTGGTGGGTGCTGTTTCGCACCCGCTTCGGCTTGCGCCTGCGCGCCGTCGGCGAGAACCCGGCCGCGGTCGATACCGCCGGCATATCCGTCGCCTGGCTGCGCTACCGGGCGCTGATCTGCACCGGCGTGCTCACCGGCATTGCCGGCGCCTATCTGTCGATGGTGCAGAATGGCGGCTTCGTGAAGGACATGACCGCCGGCAAGGGTTACATCGCGCTGGCCGCGCTGATCTTCGCCAAATGGAAGCCGGTCAATGCCATGTTCGCCTGCCTGCTGTTCGGCTTCCTCGACGCGGCGTCGATCCGCCTGCAAGGCACGCCGCTGCCGCTGATCGGCAAGGTGCCGGTGCAATTCATGCAGGCGCTGCCCTATGTGCTGACCGTCATCCTGCTTGCAGGCTTCATCGGCAAGGCAATCCCGCCGCGCGCCGGCGGCGTGCCTTATGTCAAGGAACGCTGATTTATCATGGCTCATGATCTGTTCGAAGCGGCGAAAGCCGCCATGGCCAAGGCCTATGCGCCCTATTCGAAATTTCCGGTCGGCGCGGCGTTGCGCACCGAGGACGGCCGTGTCTTCACCGGCGCCAATGTCGAGATCGCGTCCTATCCGGAGGGCTGGTGCGCTGAAACCACCGCACTTGCCAACTACATCATGGGCGGCGGCGGCAAAATCACGGAAATCGCCGTGATCGCCGAACGCGTGGCAAAATGCTCGCCCTGCGGCGGCTGCCGGCAGCGGCTGGCCGAATTTTGCCGGCCGGAAACGAAGTTCTATCTTTGCGATGATAGCGGTGTGGTCGAGACCGTGACCATGGGCGAGTTGCTGCCATACGGGTTTGAAGGCGATGTGCTGAAATGAAGGAAGCGCTCGATCACCTGGTCGAAAGGCTGGACGGGCTGGCGCCGACCACCGCCTTGGTGCTGGGGTCAGGGCTTGGCGGGCTTGTCGACCAGGTCCAGGATGCGGTGCGCATCTCCTACGCCGACTTGCCGGGGTTTCCCCGAAGCGGCGTCAGCGGCCATGCCGGCGAGGTGGTGGCCGGGCTCTTTGCCGGCACGCCGGTGCTGATGCTGTCCGGCCGGGCGCATTATTACGAGCACGGCAACGCGGCCGCGATGCGGCCGGCACTCGAGGTGCTCGCCGGCCTCGGCATCTCCAGGCTGATCCTCACCAACGCCGCCGGTTCGGTCGATCCCGGGATGGGTCCGGGCTCGGTGATGCTGATCACCGACCACATCAATTTCTCGGGCTCCAACCCGCTGATCGGCGAACCGAGCGACCGCCGTTTCGTCGGCCTGACCGAAGCCTACGACGCCGGTCTCCGCTCCGCCATCGAGCAGGCGGCGAAGGCCACCGGTACCACGCTGCACAAGGGCGTCTATATGTGGTTCTCCGGCCCATGCTTCGAGACGCCCGCCGAGATCCGCATGGCGCGCGTCATGGGCGCCAACGCGGTCGGCATGTCGACGGTGCCGGAGGTCATTCTCGCCCGCTTCCTCGGGCTGCGCGTCGCCGCCTGTTCGGTCGTGACCAACCTTGCCGCCGGCATGACCGGAGCCGAGCTGTCGCATCAGGAGACCAAGGACATGGCGCCGGTCGGCGGCGCGCGGCTGGCGACCATCCTGCAGCGTGTTTTTCAGGACGGGCTTCCGGAGCACAGGATCGAAGCCTGATGCTTCCCCAGGAAATCATCCGCCGCAAGCGCGATGGCCAGAAGCTCTCGGCTGAGGAGACAGCGTTCTTCATCGAGGGCCTGACCGCCGGCACCGTCACCGACGCGCAGGTCGGCGCTTTCGCCATGGCGGTATTCTTCAATGGCATGAGCCGCGACGAGGCGGTGGCGCTGACAATGGCGATGCGCGATTCCGGCGATGTGCTCGACTGGTCGGATCTGCCCGGCCCGGTCACCGACAAGCATTCGACGGGCGGCGTCGGCGACAATGTCTCCTTGATGCTGGCGCCGATCGTCGCTGCCTGCGGCGCCTATGTGCCGATGATTTCCGGCAGGGGTCTGGGCCATACCGGCGGCACACTGGACAAGATGGATGCGATCCCCGGTTATATCAGCCAGCCGGATGTTGCGCGCTTCCGCAAGACCGTGCTCGAAACTGGCTGCGCCATCATCGGCCAGACCGCTGATCTGGCACCCGCCGACGCCAGGCTCTACGCCATCCGCGATGTGACGGGAACGGTGGAATCGGTGCCGCTGATCACGGCCTCGATCCTGTCGAAGAAGCTGGCCGCCGGCCTCAATTCGCTGGTGCTTGACGTCAAGGTCGGCAACGGCGCCTTCATGGAGAAATCGCGCGACGCAACCACCCTGGCCAATAGCCTGGTCGAGGTCGCTAATGGCGCCGGCCTGAAGGCCTCGGCGTTGGTCACCGGCATGAACGAGCCGCTGGCGTCCGCCGCCGGCAATGCGGTCGAGGTGCGCAACGCCGTCGATTTTCTCACCGGCCGCTTTCGCGACGGGCGGCTTGAGGACGTGACGCTGGCGCTGGCCGCCGAGATGCTGCAATCGGCAGGCCTGGTGTCGTCCAACCAGGACGGCTTGCGCCGCGCCGCCGAGACGCTGGCCGGCGGCCGCGCCGCTGCCATCTTCGCGCGCATGGTGGCGGCACTCGGCGGTCCGGCCGACTTTGTCGACAATCCCGAAAAATATCTGCCGAAGGCGGCAACGGAATTCGCGGTCAAAGCGAGCGCCAACGGCTTTGTCACCGGCATCGCGACCCGCGAGATCGGGCTTGCGGTGGTCGGGCTTGGCGGCGGGCGGACGCGGCCGGACGACAAGATCGATCACGCGGTCGGCATCACCAGGCTGTTGCCGGTCGGCGCGGAAGTGCGGGCCTGCGAAGCGCTGGCGCTGGTCCATGCCCGCAATACCGGGGATGCCGAAGCGGCCGCGGCCGCCGTGGTCGCGGCCTATACGATCGGGACTTCCAAACCGGCCACGGAGAAAACCGTCATCCGGCGGATTCTGCCGCGCGGGTAGAGCCATTCCGATGGTATCGGATGAGCTCTATCTCCGAAAACCGGTCCCCACTTTTTCGGGATCACGGTCTACTGAACCAGCAGCAGCGTGCCGTCTTCGACCTGGTATTTTTCGAGCCGCTGCAGAAAGCTCATGCCGATCAGGTTGGTGTGCAGCGCCCTGTCGTCGAGCACGACGGCCTCGACGCCCTCGACGGTGATCCTGCCGATCTGCAGGCGGTCGATCGTCACCACGGCGGCCTTGATCGCACCGTTGGCGGTGTTGACCTGATGGCTGAAGTCCGCCGAATTGAGCGAGATGCCGATCCTGCGTGCGGTCGAGCTGTTGATGGCGACGAGCGTCGCGCCGGTATCGATCATGCCGTCGATCTGGCGGCCGTTCAACTTGAAGGCCGACATGAAATGCCCGCGCGCGTCCGCGGTGACGACGACCTTGCGGCCGAGCGGCTGCGGCGTCGCCGGCCTGTCCGGAACGGCGGCGAGGTTCAGGTCGGTTTGGGTGTCGGCCGGCTTGGCTCCGATGGCGGATTTCAACAGCCGCTCGATTACCTGTGGATTCGACTGATAGGCGATCGGCAGCGATGCCGACGTTCCGGCAAACACGCCAAGGATGAGAAGCTTGCGCAGCATGGACCGGCCTTTGTGGTTGCCGATCCTTAGTCCGATATGGTGTTTGCCGCTTTAACGAATGCGGAAACCAGCCGTTTGCGTAAACAGTCGGTAAACGGACCTATTTGGTGCCGTACATGCGGTCGCCGGCATCGCCGAGACCCGGCATGATGTAGCCCTTCTCGTTGAGTTGGCGGTCGATGGAAGCGGTGAAGACCGGAACATCGGGATGCGCCTGGGTAAACCGCTCGAGGCCCTCTGGTGCCGCCAACAGGCAGAGGAAGCGGATGTTGGTGGCGCCGCGGCCTTTCAGCTTGTCGATCGCCGCGATCGCCGAATTGGCGGTCGCCAGCATCGGGTCGACGACGATCACCGGCCGGTCGGCGAGGTCGCCCGGCGCCTTGAAGAAATACTCGACCGCTTCCAGCGTTTCATGGTCGCGGTAGAGGCCGATATGGGCGACACGCGCCGCTGGCACCAGATCGAGCAGCCCTTCGAGCAGGCCGTTGCCGGCGCGCAGCACCGAGGCGAAGACCAGTTTCTTGCCCTCCAGCGTCGGCGCCTCCATCGTCTCGATCGGCGTCTCGATCGTCGTCGTCGTCAGTTCCAGATTGCGGGTGACCTCGTAACCGAGCAGCAGCGAGATCTCGCGTAGCAGCCGCCGGAAGCCGGCCGTCGAGGTTTCCTTCTTGCGCATGATGGTCAGCTTGTGCTGGACAAGCGGATGGTCGACGACGGTGACGCCCTTCATGGTGTTCTCCAACTGCGCAGGTGAATAGTGAATGGTGAATGGTGAATAGTGAATAGTGAACTGGTTTGCGAGTCCTTGGTTGCGCGGAAAAACTCGCGGTTGACGAACCGAAGCGCGGGCGATCCATTCACCACTCACCTGCCCTTGGCGCCGAGCCTGCCCAGCAGCGCCGCCCTGGTCTTCCTGTCGACGAAGGCTGCCTCGATGGCCGTCCTGGTGACGGCGGTGAGCGCCTTGTCGTCCATCGCAAAATGCTCGGCGGCGATGTCGTATTCGCGTTTCAGCGAGGTCCAGAAATAGGGCGGGTCATCGGAGTTGAGCGTCACCTTGCAGCCCGCCGCCCGCAATGCAGGAAAGGGATGGTCGGCGAAGCTGTCGAAGACTTTCAGGGCGATGTTGGAGCCGGGGCAGCATTCGAGCACGACGCCTTCGTCGGCGATGCGCCGCACGAGATCGGGGTTCTCGATGGCGCGCACGCCATGGCCGATGCGAGATGGGCGGATGTGGTCGAGTGCCGCCTCGACGCTCTCCCAGCCCATCAATTCGCCGGCATGGACGGTGATGCCGAGGCCGGCCTCGCGGGCGATCTCGAAGGCCCTGACATAATCTTCCAGATCGCCTATCCGCTCGTCGCCGGCGACGCCGAAGCCAGTGACCAGCGGATGCCCGCTGCGGGCGGCGAAACGCGCCGCCCGCTCGATCGATTCGACGCCGAAATTGCGCACGCCGGTGACGATCATGCGGCCTTCGATGCCGGTCTTCGCCTTGGCGCGGGCCATGCCTTCGCCGAGCGCGCCGGTATAGGCCTTTGGCGACAGCCCGGCCTTGCTGGCATGATCGGGCGAGGTGAAAACCTCGGAATAGATGGCGCCGTCGCGGGCAAGGCTGGTCAGGTAGTGATCGGCCAGCCGCGCATAGTCTTCTTCGGTGCGGAACAGGTCGGAGGAGAAGTCGTAGGCGGCGAGGAAAGAGGTGAAATCGTGCCAGACGAAGGAGCCGTCCTGGATGTAGGGCGAGGCATCCTTGCCGTATTTCTCAGCCTGGCGCAGGACGAGTTCAGGCGCCGCTGCCCCTTCGATGTGGCAGTGCAGTTCTGCTTTCAAAGGCATTCGATTATCCCGTCAGGCTTTTTCTTATGACGCAAGTTCCCGTCGGAAAACCGTGTGACACTTTTCCGGAACCTGCTTCGAAGCGCGGCCGAACACCGCGCCTTAAACAATAGCGCCCGCACCATCGATCGGCTATGGTCCCGCCGATTTTATGGCGGATCAAAACGATGTCGGTTGAAAGAACCACTGCTGCGGGCGGTATGGAAACCTCCTATGGTTTCAAGCGGGTAGGACCAGGCGACAAACAGTCCCTGGTCAATGATGTTTTCCACAAGGTGGCGAACCGCTACGACCTGATGAACGATCTGATATCGGCCGGGCTGCATCGGTTGTGGAAGGACGCCATGGTCGCCTGGCTCAATCCACCGAAGCGGCCGGGCTGGAGCGTTCTCGACGTTGCCGGCGGCACCGGCGATGTCGCCTTCCGCATCGTCGAGGCGAGCGGCAGGCACGCTCATGCAACGGTTCTCGATATCAATGGCTCGATGCTCGCCGTCGGCCGCGACCGGGCCGAGAAAAAGGGCCTGTCGGCAAATACCGATTTCGTCGAAGCCAATGCCGAGGAACTGCCTTTTGCCGACGCTACTTTCGATGCCTACACCATCGCTTTCGGCATCCGCAACGTGCCGCGCATCGATGTGGCGCTTGCCGAGGCCTATCGCGTGCTGAAGCCTGGCGGGCGCTTTCTCTGCCTTGAATTTTCCGAGGTCGAGATGCCGCTGCTCGACAAGGTCTATGAAGCATGGTCGTTCAACGCCATCCCGCGGATCGGCAAGGCGGTGACCGGCGATGGCGAGCCATATTCCTATCTGGTCGAATCGATCCGCAAATTTCCCAATCAGCAGAATTTCGCGGCGATGATCTCGCGCGCGGGCTTCGAGCGCGCCTCATTTCGCAATTATTCCGGCGGCATCGCCGCGCTTCATTCGGGCTGGAAGCTTTGAGGCTGGCCCGCATTTCCATAACGCGACGTACCTTTCGCCAGTTCAGGCAACCGGCAGGGCACAGCCAGCCATGAGCAGCATCGGCGCTGGTTTCAGGCTCGTGCGGGCCGGCTGGGTGCTTGTGCGCGAGGGCGTCATCGCGGCCTTGCCCGGTGACGAGCTCTTCGGCCTGCCGAAATTCGGCTGGCGCATGGCCCGGCTATTCACCCGCCGTCGCGCGCTTGCCTATGAGCGCGGCGACCGGCTGGCCAAGGCGGTCGTGCGGCTCGGCCCGTCCTACGTCAAGCTCGGCCAGTTTCTGGCGACACGGCCAGACGTCGTCGGCAACGATATCGCGCTTGATCTCGCCATGCTGCAGGACAAGATGCAGACCTTTCCCAAGGCCGAGGCCATAGCGGCGATAGAAGCATCGCTCGGACGCAAGGTCGGTGAGCTCTATGCCAGTTTTGGCGAGGCCGTCGCCGCCGCCTCGATCGCCCAGGTCCATACCGCCGAAACGCTGCAGGACGGCGTCGCTAGGCGAGTGGCGGTGAAGGTCATCCGGCCGGGCGTGCGCCGCCGCTTCTTTCGCGATCTCGAGAGCTATTTCCTCGCCGCCCGGCTGCAGGAAAAGTACATCCCGTCGTCGCGCCGGCTGCGGCCGGTGGAGGTGACGGAGACGCTGGCCCAAACTACCAAGATCGAAATGGATTTGAGGCTGGAGGCGGCGGCTTTTTCCGAGCTCGGCGAGAATACCAAGGACGATCCCGGCTTTCGCGTGCCGTCGGTCGACTGGGAGCGCACCGGTCGTGACGTGCTGACCATGGAATGGGTCGACGGCATCAAGTTGAACGATATTGCCGGCCTCGCCGCCGCCGGCCACGACCTGAAGGCGATTGCCGCCAACCTGGTCCAGTCGTTCCTGCGCCATACGCTGCGTGACGGTTTCTTCCATGCCGACATGCATCCGGGCAACCTGTTCGTCGAGGCCGATGGCACCATCGTCGCCGTCGATCTCGGCATTGCCGGCCGGCTCGGCAGGAAGGAGCGCCGCTTCCTCGCCGAAATCCTCTATGGCTTCATCACGCGCGATTACCAGCGCGTCGCCGAGGTGCATTTCGAGGCCGGCTACGTGCCGCGCCAGCACAATGTCGCAGCTTTCGCCCAGGCGATCCGGGCGATCGGCGAACCGATCCACGGCCAGCCGGCCGAGACCATCTCGATGGCCAAGCTGCTGACGCTGCTGTTCGAGGTGACCGACCTCTTCGACATGGCGACGCGATCCGAGCTGGTGCTGCTGCAGAAGACCATGGTCGTTGTCGAGGGCGTCGCCCGCACCCTCGACCCGGCCTTCAACATGTGGAAGACGTCGGAACCTGTGGTCAGCGGCTGGATTGCGCGCAATCTCGGCCCGCGCGCTTTGCTGGCCGATGCGCGCGACGGCGCCAACGCGCTGCTGGCGCTGGCCCGCCAGGCGCCGGACCTCGCCGCCCGCACCGAGCGGCTGTCGCGTGAGATCGACCTGATGGCCGAACACGGCCTGCGCTTCGACGAAAGGACCGCGCACGCGATCGGCAAGGCCGAGGCGCGCTACACCCGCTCCGGCCGGCTGGCGCTGTGGGTAATCGCATTGACGCTGGTGTACATCGCCTGGAAGCTGCTTTAACGCCTTGTTGTCGATTGATTGCATTGCTATCATTGCCTTCGGCGATTTTGGATGAAGTGCAATCACATGGCCAGCATCACGATCCGCAACCTTGATGACGAGGTCAAGGATATGCTGCGCCGATTGGCTGCAGAGAATGGCCGGTCAATGGAAGACCAGGCGCGGGTCATGATCCGCGCAGCGGTCGAAGGTCAGCTCGGCTCGTCCGACCGCATCGACCAGATCGAGAAAACGTTGCGCGAACTGACAAGCTTGCAGAATCCTGCAGCTCCGGTGGTCGCGGTCCCCAGCCAGGTCGTGCGAGGTGTCCTCTCCGGCAAGCGCATCCTGCTGATCATCGGCGGAGGCATCGCTGCCTACAAGGCGCTCGACCTGATCCGCCGGCTGCGCGAGCGCGGTGCTTCGGTGCGCGTGGTGATGACAGCCGCGGCGCAGGAATTCGTCACCGCGCTGGCGGCCGGAGCACTGTCCGCCGACCACGTCTTCACCGAGCTGTTCGACCGGCAGGACGAGCACGACATCGGCCATATCCGGCTGTCGCGCGAGGCCGACCTTGTGGTCGTGGCGCCGGCCACCGCCGACCTGATGGCAAAGCTCGCCAACGGCCACGCCAACGACCTTGCCTCGACGGTGCTCATCGCCACTGACAAGCAGGTGTTGATGGCGCCGGCGATGAATCCGAAAATGTGGACACACCCGGCGGTCCGCCGCAACCGTGCGACGCTGGGTAAGGACGGCGTCGCATTCGTCGGCCCGGCGAAAGGCGAGATGGCCGAAAGCAACGAGGCGGGCGAGGGCCGCATGGCCGAGCCGCTGGAGATTGTCACCGCGGTCGAGGCGCTGCTGGACAGCCGGCCAAAGCCCCTGGCGGGAAGAAAGATCATCGTCACTTCCGGACCGACGCATGAACCGATCGATCCGGTGCGCTACATCGCCAACCGCTCGTCGGGCAAGCAGGGTCACGCCATCGCGGCGGCGCTGGCCAGGCTCGGCGCCGACGTGCGTCTCGTCTCCGGTCCGGTCGGCATTGCCGATCCGGCCGGCGTCGCCACGCTGCACGTCGAAACCGCCGTCGAGATGAAGGACGCGGTCGAGCAGCTGCTGCCGGCCGACGCGGCAGTGTTCGTCGCGGCTGTTGCCGACTGGCGTACTCAAAGTTCGGCCGGGGAAAAGATCAAGAAGGTGGCGGGCGAGGGACCTCCGGCGCTGCAAATGGTGGAAAATCCCGATATTCTTGCCGGTGTCGGGCATCACAAAAAGCGGCCGATGCTGGTGGTCGGTTTCGCCGCGGAGACGCAGGACCTGGTCAGGAACGCCCAGGCCAAGCTTACGAAAAAGGGTGCCGATCTTATCGTTGCCAATGACGTCTCGCATGAAGGCGGTTCTCCGGGCGTGATGGGCGGCGACCGCAACAAGGTGCGGATCGTCTCGAAGGCCGGCGTCGAGGAATGGCCGGAGATGAGCAAGGACGAGGTGGCGACGCGGCTCGCCGCACTGATCGCCGGCCGGCTGAAGACGGTGGTGGTTTAGTCAATCTTCCCCACGGAGATTGGCAGCTTCGCCGGCTTCGTGTCGCTCGCCCCCGAAATCCGCAAGGCGGCGAGGCATCCCAGGATGCCGAGTGGCACGAACGCGAGGAACAGCCAGGTAGCAACATTTGCCGCGGCCTCGCGGTTCAGGCCTTCGGAAAAGCCGCTGGCGTTGGCGACGATGCCCGTCAGTGCCGCACCCACGGCATAACCGATGCGCTGCATGGTCGGCACAGCGGCCGAGGCGATTGTCTGCTCGCCTTCCCGCGCCGATGCCACGACGACACGCGTGACGAACGGCCAGGCAATGCCGAAACCGCCGCCTTGCAGCAAGGCGCAAAGCAGGATCAACGGGATCGAGCCCGCCGGCACCGTATAGGCGAAACCGGCGACGCCAGTGGCGATCATCAGCGCGCCGCCGACGATAATCAGCCGTTCGCGCTCCGGCGGCGCATTGGCGACGAGGATCGACAGGATCGACCAGGCGATCGATTCGGCGGCGATGATGTAGCCGGTGGTGAGGATCGGAATACCGTGCAGGCTGGTCAGGAGCAGCGGTCCGTAGACCGCGAACGAACAGGTCGCCATCGAGAACGCCGCAACCATGGTCATGCCCGCGCCGACCGGCGAGCGCCATGAAAACAGCCGCGACGGGAACAGGCGCGAGCGCGGCTTCAGTGCGTCGATATAGATAAACAGCGCCAGGCCGATCAGGCCGAGGGTGAGCAGCAGCGACGAGCGCAGCAGGGCGATGTCGACGCCGGCGGTGGCGATCAGCACGACGCTGACGGCAAGGCAGCCAAGTGCTGCAAAGGGGAAGGGCGGCGCCGAGCCGCCGGTCGCCTGCGGCCTTGTTGCTTCAGGTGTATCGAGCACGAGGAAGCTTGCCAGCGCCATGGCCGTGCCGCCGAGGGTGAAGACGCCGAAGGCCCAGCGCCAGGACAGCAATTCGGTCATGACCGCGCCGAGCACCGGCCCGCTGAAGGCGGCGACACCCCAGATCGCCGACATGACGCCGAAAAGCTGCGGCCAGATCGCGCGGGCAAACAGCCGCTCGACCGAGACGAAGGCCAGCGACACCAGCGCGCCACCGCCGAGCCCTTCGATCAGGCGGCCGCAGAGGAACAGCGGCATCGAAGGCGCGGTGGCGCAGACCAGCGCGCCGGCGGCATAGAGCATTGCTGCGACCATCATGTTGGTGCGCAGCGCGACATAGCTCACCAGCCGTCCGGCGGCCGCACCGGCAACGATGGCGCCGAGCTCGTAGATCGCCAGCGACCAGCCGACCAGCTGCACGCCGGCGAGATCGCCGACCATGGCCGGCATGACCGTTGCCACCATGGTTTCGTTGGTAGCGTGCAGCAGGATGCCGAGGCTGATAAAGCAGAAGCGCGCGAGGTCGCCGCTCGCCCACAGCGCGCGCCAATCGACCCTGTTTGTGCTTGTTTTGATCATCCAGTCCCCCAAGCTTTCTTAGACGCTGGTCTAAAGGATTCGAGCGTTCTTCACATCCAAATGAGCGCATGCCGCAGTATGGGGAGGACTTCTAGAACCTCAACCGCAGTTGAGATCAAGCGGTTTTGATCACCGTTGGTGGGGCGGATGTCAAATTTGTGCGATGGGGGACAATCACGAGGCGTTGAGATTTCTGGTTGGACCGAAGACAAGCAAAATTGGATCGTCGCAATCTTCGGTCACAGTAACTGCATGGATCCTGGGATCCATGCCGTTACCTTGGAGCGCTGCAACTTTGAACATCAGGGCGGCCCATTCTCTGCGGAGTGGGCCTGCCGGAATCCATGAACTTTCGGCAGCTATTCGCAGGTCGACACCTACGCTGCCCCGCCGCTCGGGAGCCGCGCTACGCCGCTATTTGAACGAGTGGATCAGGTCCAGCGACGTGACGGCGACCGCCAGGTTGACGCCGGTCTGTGCCTGGACGCTGAGCGGCTGCAGCGAAAAGGCGCTGTCGAGGCCGCCGACCAGGAGATTGGCGCCGCCACCGGTGACCACGCTGGCCTCGGCATTCACGCCATAGTAGCTGCCGGCAAGGTCGCCTTCATCGTGGTTGCGGGTCGCCGCCAGAACCGCCCAGACCAGCTGGCCCTGATGCGTCCGGCCGACATCGACGCCGAGCTTGGAAATCACCCCGGTATAGACTTCGGAGGGGCCGCCACGATGCGGACGAAAGACACATGAAACACCCTTGTTGGAGGTGACGAGATAGGCCGTGCCGCCGTCGATGGTGCAGTCGAGCACACCGAGCTGGAGCTTGCTGGCGCTGGCGGGAGCGACAACGGCGGTCGTCGCGAGAGCGGCGGCACAGGCGAGTTTCTTGATCATGGCAGGGTCCTTTCCAAATGGCTTTGTACAAACGGCTGAGCACGCCGAGCGTTCCGCCGAAAACTTGGCGCCAGCAAGGTAAGGGTAAACGCAGGGTTGTCGGGGTGTGGAAAGGGCCGCCCGATAAACCGGCCCGATCAGCCGGCGCTGGTGCGGGCCAGGCCGTCCTTGGCCGGCTGGTAGGTCGGATTGAGGTGCACGGCCTCGCGGTAGGATTTCGCGGCCCTGACCTTGTCGCCGCGCCGCTCGTAGATCAGCGCCTGGTTGGACCACGCCTCGGCGTTCTTGCCGTCGAGCTTGATGGCCATATTGAAGTCGGCGAAGGCATTGTCCTCGTCGTTCATGGCAAGGTAGGAGAGGCCGCGTCCGTTGTAAGGCTCGGAGGCGTCCGGCGCCAGCGAAATGGCAGTCGAGAAGTCCTCGATAGCAAAGGCGTGCTGGCCCTGACTCTGGTAGATCAGGCCGCGATTGTGATAGGCGCGCGCGTCGGTCGTGTCGAGCTGAATGGCCTTCTGGAAATCGTTGAAGGCTTCCTGGACCCGGCCCGCCCTGCGGTAGAGATTGCCGCGGCCGATATAGGCGGCGTCATAATTGGAATTGATCTGGATCGAGCGGTTGTAGTCGGCCAGCGCGCTTGCCTGGTCACCGAGGAAGCGCTGGATGAGCGCCCGGTTCGAATAGGCCTGGTAGAAATTCGGATTGAGCTGGATGGCGGTGTCGAAGTCCTTCAGCGCCGCCTGGTACTGGCCGCCGCGGCCATAGGCCGAGCCGCGCACATTGTAGGCTTCCGGATCCTGAGGGTTGCGCTGGATCACCGCCGACAGCGAGGAGATGTTCTCGCTCGAGGCTTGCGCCTTGTCGATGTTGTTGAACTCGCCGGTCGGAACGCTCTGGCAGCCGGCAAGCGCCATCCCGGAAAGCAGGGCTGCCGTCAGGGCGAGGCCGCGCCACGCGGTTCTGCGCTCTACGGTGATTGCGTCCATATCTGCCCTGTCCTTACTGCGCCGTCTGGTCCGTTCCCCCTCCGAACCGGCATCTCTCCCAACCGGTCCTCTCGGACCGGGTCGAACTCACAACAAAAAGGTGGCGGCGATTCCGCATCGCGCCACCTTGGATATCCTTGGAAAAGGACGAAAAATTGACGTCAGAACCGCGGCGGACGCGGAGCACCGGCACCGGCAGCACCGGCCGCGACCGGACGTGGCGTCATCGGCAGCAGGCCTTCGCGCTGGGCGCGCTTGCGGGCCAGCTTGCGGGCGCGCCGCACGGCTTCCGCCTTTTCACGGGCGCGCTTCTCGGACGGCTTCTCGTAATGTCCGCGCATCTTCATTTCGCGGAAGATGCCTTCGCGCTGCATCTTTTTCTTGAGCGCGCGAAGCGCCTGATCAACATTGTTGTCGCGGACGAGTACCTGCACGTGCAATCCTGTCTTTCGGTTTGAAATCAACAGGCAAGCGGCCATAGCCACAAGCCTCCGCGGCGCGTTACACCACGAATTGGGGCGGCTGATAGCAGAATCAAGGGGCGCTGTCCACAGCCGATTGAGAGGCGGTGCCGATCCCGAAACGAAAAACCCGCCTCGGCGGCGGGTCTTCGGTGTGAATCAGCACCATACAGAAATTAGTAGCATAGCTGCCGGCACAAAGCAAGAACAAAATTCGCCTTGGGCCAGATAGGCGCCGCTACACCGTAGCCAGGTGGAGCTGCTCGAAACCCTCGAAGAACTCGCCGTAGTCGCAGGTTATCTCCTCGCCGGCGGCGATGTCGCGGGTCGCGGTGGCCCCGCCATATTGCGAAAAGTCGGTGTTCGGCTCGTCGGCGTGGTTCATGAAGCGGCCATTGTCGACCTCATAGACCATGAAGCCCGGCCGATCCGGACTGGGATAGGCATATCTGTCGAGCAATTCCTTGAGGTGCGGCGGCGCCGTCTCGTATCTTTCCACCGGGATCAGCCGGTCAAAGTCCGGATCGAGACGCCAGATCTGCGCGCCTTTGCGGACCGGCTCGGCGGCGAACACGCCGACGCCTTCGATTGCGCTTGCAGCGATATAGGTTCTGATCAGCAGCATGTTTCCAATCCGTCTTTGAGGAGAAGACGAAATCGTCAAATCGCCGGAAAAAGCAAGACCGGTTTTTCTGACGTTGGCTTGCGCGCCGATGCGCCAACCGCGAAACGCTTCACGTCCGGGTGATCGAGACGCCGCCATCGGCGAACAGTGCCGTGCCGGTGGTGAAGCTCGATGCATCGGAAGCCAGGTAAAGCGCCGAGCGGGCGATCTCCTCAGGCTCGGCGACGCGCTTCAAGGCATGCAGGTTTTCGACGAAGGCTCGCGATTCAGGTGTCTTGAACGTTGCCGAGGGCGTGTCGGTGCCGCCCGGCAGCAGCGCGTTGACTCGAATGCCCTTGGCGCCAAATTCGGCCGCCAGCACCTGCGTCAATCCGATCAGTCCGGCCTTGCTCGCCGCGTAGCTGGTCATGCCGGGCATGCCGACCGTGTAGCCGACGAAGGTGGAGGTGAAGATAAGCGAGCCGCCGCCGCGATCGATCATCGCCGGCACTTGGTATTTCGCGCCGAGAAAGGCGCTGGTCAGATTGGTATCGAGCGTCTCGCGCCAGCCCTCCAGCGACAGCTCCGAAACCGGCCCCATCCTACCGACCGAGCCGGCATTGTTGAAGGCGATGTCGAGCCCGCCGAATTTCCCGACCGCCAGGTCGACGAGGGCTTTGGCGTAGGCTTCGTCGCGTACGTCACCGGGAAGAGCGATGGCGGTGCCGTCGGCGTCTTCGATTTCGGCAACCAGTGCATCGAGCTCCGCCTGGCGGCGGGCTGCGACGACCACCTTGGCGCCTTCCTCCGCAAACACCTTGGCCGTGGCGCGGCCGATGCCGGAGCTGGCGCCGGTGACGATGGCAACTTTGTTTGCAAGTGCGGGCATTTTTTTGCATCCTTTTTTCGCGCCGGCCCTTGCCGGCAATCGGGATGCTTGGTCGCAAATCGGGACGGTGCGAACCACCCGATACCTGCGAGGTGCTTCGGATGTGGTTTGATCGCCCATCACGTCGCATGCCTCTTTTTCACCACGGCGCAAAACGGCAAGCGCCGTCGCAAACAGTGCAAGGCTGGCAGTGCGGTTTCGCTAGTGATACAGCTCGCGCGCCGGGGTTGGCTGATCTGCCCGGCCGCCATTTGCGAGGCCTGCAACGTTGAAGAAATACTCGGTATTCGCCATCGCCCGCGAGGCCATGCGCGGTCATAGAGGCTGGGAGGAACAGTGGTCCTCGCCGGAGCCGAAAAAGGAGTATGACGTCGTCATCGTCGGCGCCGGCGGCCACGGCCTGGCCACCGCCTATTATCTCGCCACGGTGCACGGCATCAGCAATGTCGCGGTTTTGGAAAAAGGCTGGCTCGGCGGCGGCAATACCGGCCGCAACACCACCATCATCCGCTCGAACTATCTCTACGACGAGAGCGCCGGCATCTACGACCATGCGCTGAAGCTGTGGGACGGGCTCAGCCAGGAGCTCAACTACAACGTCATGTATTCGCCGCGCGGCGTCATGATGCTCGCCCACAACATCCACGACATCCAGGTGCTGAAGCGGCACGTCCACGCCAACCGGCTGAACGGCATCGACAATGAATGGCTGACGCCGGAGCAGGCCAAGGAATTCTGCCCGCCGCTCAACATTTCGCGCGATGCTCGCTACCCGGTGATGGGTGCTGCCCTGCAGCGCCGCGGCGGCACGGCGCGCCACGATGCCGTCGCCTGGGGCTATGCGCGCGGCGCTTCGGCGCGTGGCGTCCACATCATCCAGAATTGCGAGGTCACGGGTGTCAAGCGGGCGCCGAACGGCGCGGTCACCGGCGTCGAGACGACGCGCGGCTTCATCGGCGCCAAGAAGGTCGGCGTGGTCGCCGCCGGGCACTCCTCGGTGATCATGAACATGGCCGGCGTGCGCATGCCGCTGGAAAGCTATCCGTTGCAGGCACTGGTGTCGGAGCCGGTCAAGCCAGTGGTGCCCTGCGTGGTGATGTCGAACACCGTGCATGCCTATATCTCGCAGTCCGACAAGGGCGAGCTGGTCATCGGCGCCGGCACCGACCAGTATGTCTCCTATTCGCAGACCGGTGGGTTGCACATATTGCAGCATACGCTCGACGCCATATGCGAGATGTTCCCGATCTTCACGCGCATGAAGATGCTGCGTTCGTGGGGCGGCATCGTCGACGTGACGCCGGACCGTTCGCCAATCCTGGCCAAGACGCCGGTGCCCGGCCTCTATGTCAATTGCGGCTGGGGTACGGGCGGCTTCAAGGCGACGCCGGGTTCGGGCCATGTCTTTGCCCATACGATCGCCAGGGACGATCCGCACCCGATCAACGCACCTTTCACCATAGAGCGCTTCCGCACCGGCCGGCTGATCGATGAGGCGGCGGCGGCAGCGGTGGCGCACTGAGCACCGCAATGACGCGCAAGACTCACACCTTGCTTTTCGGATTGGCCCTCGTTGGGGTCACGGTGCTGTTCGCGCTGTTGGTGCTTCGGGAGATTTTGGTTCGAATTGGATACGAGGCAAATGCGGTCGATCCTGTGATGGGGGCAATGTTTGCAGTGATCGGACTACGTACCTTTGGCTGCGTGGTTGCGTTTAGCCTACCGAAATTCTTCGCGGACATGTTTCTGAACGACACCTATCCAAGGCCTAGGTTCTTTGGGCCGCGAAAGCAGGTGGGCGTCGATCGAGCCAGAGAGAAATTGCGGTCAGTAGGGCTACTCCTCGAAGACGGTCCTGACGAAAAAAATGTTGTGACAAAACGTGGCAAGGATGACGCCTTTCCGCATGGTGAGTCAATTAAAACCAAGAAAGTCGATTGATGCTTCTCATCCGCTGCCCCTATTGCGAGGAAGAGCGTCCGGAGCTCGAATTCCGCAACGCCGGCGAGGCGCATATTGCGCGTTCCCCGAACATCGCCGGCGAGAGTGACGACGACTTCGAAAAGTTCTTTTTCATCCGCTCCAATCCCAAGGGGATCATCTATGAGCGCTGGCGGCACATGCATGGCTGTGCGCGGTTCTTCAATGCCGTGCGCGACACCGTCAGCGACAGGTTCCTGATGACCTACAAGGCCGGTGAGCCGAAGCCCACGAAGCTGCCGGGAGCCGCCAAATGAGCGCCACGTTCCGCATTGCCGGCGCCGGGCGGCTCAAACAGGCAAAGATAGCCGGCTTCAGCTTCGACGGCCGCCCCTATACCGGCATCGAGGGCGACACGCTGGCCTCGGCGCTGCTTGCCAATGGCGTCCATCTCGTCGGCCGCTCGTTCAAGTACCACCGGCCGCGCGGCTTCCTGTCGGCCGGCGCCGAAGAGCCGAATGCGCTGGTCGAGATCAAGCGCGACGCGGCACGCAGGACGCCGAACGTCCGCGCCACCGTACAGGAGCTCTATGACGGGCTGACCGCACAGTCGCAGAACCGCTGGCCGTCGCTGGCCTTCGACATCGGTGCGGTCAGCAGCATTGCCTCGCCGATGCTTTCGGCCGGCTTCTACTACAAGACCTTCATGTGGCCGAAGGCGGCGTGGAAAAACCTCTACGAGCCCAAGATCCGGGCCGCCGCCGGTCTCGGCGTCGCCCCCGACCAGCCGGACCCCGACCACTATTCGGCGCGCTTCGCCCATTGCGAGGTGCTGGTGCTTGGCGGCGGTGCCGCGGGCATCGCCGCGGCATTGGCTGCGGCCGAGACCGGCGCGCGCGTCATCCTTGCCGACGAGCAGGTGAAATTCGGCGGCAGCCTGTGCTTCGAGAGCGGCGCGAAGATTGAAGGCCAGGACGGCTTTTCCTGGGCGCAATCCGCCGTCGCCAAGTTGAGCGCGATGGACAATGTCCGCGTGCTGCCGCGCACCACGGCCTTCGGCTATTACGCGCAGAATTTCGTCGGGCTGGTCGAGCGCGTCAGCGACCATCTGCAGAGCCCCGACCGCGACCTGCCGCGCGAGCGGCTGTGGCAGGTTCGCGCCAAACGCTTGGTGCTGGCGACCGGCGCCATCGAGCGCCACATGGTGTTTGCCGACAACGACCGCCCCGGCATCATGCTGGCGTCGGCGGCGCGCACCTATCTCAACCATTACGGCGTCGCCGTCGGCAGGAATGTTGGCGTCTATACGGCAAACGATTCCGCCTATGCGGCGGCGATCGACCTGAAGAAGGCCGGCATCAACGTGGCGGCGATCGTCGATCTGCGCGACAACCCGGCCGGGCCGGTGATCGACGAGGCGAGGGCGCTCGGCATAGAGGTCAATTTCGGCCGCGCCGTGATCCGCGCCGGCGGCAAGCTGCGGGTGTCGTCGATGACCGTGCAGCCGAAGAATGGCGGCGGCGAACGCACCATGCCGGTTGACGCGATCTTGATGTCGGCCGGCTGGACACCGTCGGTGCATCTGTTCTCGCAATCGCGCGGCAAGGTCGCCTTCAATGACGAGACCAAGCGCTTCGTGCCCGGAATTTATGCGCAGGACTGCGTCTCGGTCGGCGCCTGCAACGGCACCGACGGGCTGTCGGCGACGATCGACGAGGCCTATGCTGCGGGCACCAAGGCGGCCAAGGACGCCGGCAGCAAGCCGGCCAGGGGCACCAAGCCGAAGGTCGATGCCGGCGAGAGCTGGTCGCGCGGCATGCTGGGTGCGGCGCCCGGCGCCGGGGCGGATACGACGGTAAAGGCGTTCGTCGATTTCCAGAACGACGTCACCGCCAAGGACATTCGCCAGGCGGTGCATGAAGGCATGCGCTCGATCGAGCACGTCAAGCGCTTCACCACCAACGGCATGGCGACCGATCAGGGCAAGACCTCCAACATGCACGGCCTGGCGATTGCCGCCGAGACGCTGGGCAAGCCGATCCCGCAGGTCGGGCTGACGACGTTCCGCGCGCCGTATACGCCGGTGACGTTCGGCTCGATCGTCGGGCACGCGCGGGGTCCCCTGTTCGACCCGACCCGCAAGACGGCGATCCATCCCTGGGCAGAGCGTCAAGGCGCGATGTTCGAGGATGTCGGCCAGTGGAAGCGCGCCTGGTATTTCCCGAAGCCAGGCGAGGACATACATGCGGCCGTCGACCGCGAATGCGTCACGGTGCGCAAGACGGCCGGCCTGTTTGACGCCTCGACGCTGGGCAAGATCGAGGTGGTCGGGCCGGATGCGGCCAAATTCATGGAACTGCTCTACACCAATCCATGGGAGAAGCTCGAGCCCGGCCGCTGCCGCTACGGCATCATGCTGCGCGAGGACGGCTTCATCTATGACGACGGTGTCGTCGGCAGGCTTGCACCCGACCGTTTCCATGTGACGACGACGACCGGCGGCGCGCCGCGCGTCATGAACCATATGGAAGACTATCTCCAGACCGAGTTCCCGCATCTCAACGTTTGGCTGACCTCGATCACCGAGCAGTGGGCGGTCATCGCCGTGCAGGGGCCCAAGTCTCGCGACATCATCGCGCCGCTGGTCGAGGGCATCGACATGTCGGATGAGGCGCTGCCGCATATGTCGGTGCGCGAAGGCCAGATCTGCGGCGTCCCGACCAGGCTGTTTCGCATGTCGTTCAGCGGCGAGCGCGGCTTCGAGGTCAACGTGCCGGCCGATTACGGCGAGGCGGTCTGGGAAGCGCTATGGGCCGAGGGCCAGAAACACGGCGCCTGTGCCTACGGCACCGAGTCGATGCATGTGCTGCGCGCCGAAAAGGGCTACATCATCGTCGGCCAGGATACCGACGGCACGGTAACGCCGAACGACGCCGGGCTCGACTGGGCGGTCGGCAAGAAGAAGACCGACTTCGTCGGCATTCGCGGCATGGCGCGGCCGGACTTGGTCGCCAAGGGCCGCAAGCAGCTTGTCGGCCTGAAGACCAGGGATCCCAAGGTGGTGCTGGAGGAGGGCGCGCAGATCGTCGCTGACCCGAAGCAGGCAATCCCGATGAAGATGGTCGGCCATGTCACCTCAAGCTATTGGTCGCAAAATTGCGGCCGCTCGATCGCGCTGGGGCTGGTCGCCGGCGGCCGCGATCGCATGGGCGAGACGCTCTATGTGCCGATGCCGAACGGGGTGATCGAGGTGGAGGTCACCGGTATGGTGTTCTTCGACGAGAAGGGAGAGCGCCTCAATGGCTAAGGCCGCTTTGAAAACCGCCGCCGCCGGGCCGTCGGTCGAACGCCGTCCGGCTCTGGCCAGCCAGTCGCTTTCCGCCACCGGCGTCACACTTGCCGTACTACCGCCGGCCGAGCGCATATCGCTGCGCGCGCCGGACGCCTCGATCGCGGCACTTTCGAAAGCGCTCGGCGTCGTCCTGCCGCAAAGGCCGAAAACCTCGGCGGCAAAGGCCGGACGCACGGCCTTGTGGCTGGGGCCGGACGAATGGCTGGTCATCGACGAGAGCGGAAAAGATCCGCTCGCCGATTGCGCCAGCATTCCCGCGCTGCATTCGGCGGTCGGCATCTCGCACCGCAACGTCGCCATATCCGTTACCGGTCCGGCTGCCGCGGCGACGGTCAATGCCGGCTGCCCGCAGGATTTGTCGCTCGACGCCTTTCCGGTCGGGGCGGCGTCGCGTACCATTCTCGGCAAGGTCGAAATCGTGCTGCTGCGCACCGCGGCCGACACGTTCCGCGTCGAATGCTGGCGTTCCTTTTCCGATTATGTCTTTACGTTTCTGTCGGAGGCAGCGCGCGACGCGGCAGCATAGGCATGTTCGCCGCGCCCGACCGTTCTGCGACAGCGAGCCGAGGGAGAATGCAAATGCCGTCGAACTCCGCGCCGAAGTCGCCGGCCAAGACGCCGGCTGTGCGCTCTTTCGAAAACGAGCAGCGCACTGAGACGGATATTGAAGAGGAACTCGAGGAAGGCCTCGAGGATACATTCCCGGCCAGCGATCCGGTGTCGATCACCGGAACGGCCATTCCCGGCGCACCGGCAAGACCTGGCAAGCCCAAAAGCGTGGCAGGACAGAAGCGCAAGAGATAATTTCTATCGGCCCGGCGGGGCCGGTTCGGTTGGCGAGGGCAACCCTTCAGGTTTGCGCGGTTTTGCGTTCCAGCGTCGATGATTGGCGAAAGCCCGAACGAGGGCGATCTCCCCCGCAAGGGGGGAGATTGGCAGTTTCGCCGATGGCTCGAAGTCCTCAGAAGCTGCTTGGCACGATCCACGGGTCGATGCCGATGCCGAGCCTCGGGCCTTTGCTGCCGGCCTTGTGGGTCGCGGCATCCGCCTTTTCAAGCGATCCGGTCGGCGCGCAATCGAGCTTCACATCGGTCTTGGTGTCGACGCAGGCCCCTTCTTGCTTGGCTGGCTGACTGCTGCCGGCAAATGCGGCGCCAGAGAGCGCCAGCAGGGCGGCGAGCGTGAGGATTGCCTTCTTCATGGTCAGTCTCCGGTTCCAGTTATTCGACTTGTACATGTACGGTATTGCGTACAGATACGGCTATGACTTACGGAGGTTCAAGCAAAATCGTACATGTACAGAGAAGTTGAGCGCAGGAATTGCCGAACGCTCGGTGCCGGAGCGCGGATCGTTCGGAGAAGATCCTACAGATCGGGAGAAGGGCCGCTCTTCAGCAATTGACCGGCGGCGTGAGCGGCGCGATCTGGTGCGCGGCGATGGCTTCAAGCATGATGTCGCCGATCCGTGTGATGAACGTCGTCTGGTCGCCGAACGGGTAGAACGGGAAGGTGATCAACAACGAGATGGCGCCGTGGCCAACTGCCCACAGCATGGTGGCGATGGCGCGTGGATCGCCTCTGAGCCTGCCCGCGGCAACGCAGGCTTCGACCCTCTCGATCAGCACTTTCATCGCCGGGTTGCCGCTCTCCATTTCGGCGAAGGTCTTGCCGGCTGGCGGCCTGACTTTTTCGGTCATGAAGACGGTGCGGTACTCGTTGGGATTTTCCAGCCCGAAGGCGGCGTATTCGACCAGCACGGCCTTGAGCGCCTCGATCGGGTCGTCGGCCGTATGATTTGCGATGCGCCTGGCCAAGGTCTCGAACGCGTCCTCGGCTAAGGCGAACAGGATGTCCTGCTTGTCGGCGAAATAGGAATAGACCGACATCGGCGCATAGCCGACGCGCTTGGCGAGCTTACGGATGGTGAGGCCGTCATAGCCTTCTTCCTGGACAAGCTTGTGCGCGGCATCGACAAGTTCGGAACGCAGTTCGGCCTTTTGTTTTTCGCGGCGCTCCTGGACGCTTAGCTGCAACTTTCTACTGCCTTATGACTGATGGCTGGATGCAGCATATATACGCTGTACGGCGTCGGGCAAGGGTGGCACGAAGCAGAAGCTTGACTGTCACAAAACGATATAGCCCGGCAACATTGCGCTGCAGGTCAGTCGTCACATGAAGTACGTCGCGGCCGAAGCCAAATAGATTTGGCACAGATAGATTTGGGCTTCTCTGCCTGACGAACAGTCAAACCGCTTCCGGCTGGCGTTCGATCAGCGTCAGCGTCAGCCAGCGCGCAGTCAGCGCCGGTTTTTTCGAGCCCTCGATCTCGATCGTCACGTCGTGGGCAGTCTGCACCCAGCCCGACGGCCTGACCTTGACGTCGGCCAGCACGAAGCGGGTGCGGATGCGCGAGCCGGTCTTCACCGGCGCCAGGAAGCGCAGCGAATCGAAGCCGTGATTGACGCCCATCTTGCTGTTTTCGAGCGGCGGCATGGTTTCGAAGGTCATCGCCGACAACAGCGAAAGCGACAGGAAGCCGTGCGCGATGGTGCCACCGAACGGCGTCTCGCGGCTGGCGCGTTCCGGATCGCAATGGATGAACTGATGGTCGTCGGTGGCATCGGCGAACTGGTCGATCATGCGCTGGGTGACGACACGCCATGGCGACACGCCGACTTCCTTGCCGACGTTGGCCAGAAGCACATCGAGACTGATAGGTTCCACGCTGATGTCCTCCATCTTCACCCCCGGGCATTTCACTCGCCGGACGGCGTGCGTCTCATTCTTTGAACAATGTCAGCCCGTGTTGCACCGACTGCCCGCCATCGATCGGCAGGATGGCGCCGGTGACATAGCTGCCGGCACGGCTGCACAAATAGAGCGTTGCGCCGGCAATGTCATCCGGTGCGCCGATGCGGCCGATCGGAACGTGGTTGCCGACATGTCTTGCCTGGTCCTCGGTGCCAGTGGCGAAGGCCGTCATCCGGCTCTGGAAAGGGCCAGGCGCAAAGGCGTTGACGGTGATGCGGCGGGCGGCGAACTCGATCGCCAGGATGCGCGTCAGGTGGTGAACCGCAGCTTTCGAGGCCGAGTAGGAGTAGGCGTCTTCGGCCAAAGGCTGCGTGCCCATCACCGATCCGAGGTTGATCACCCGGGCCGGGTCGGCATCGCTGGCGGCGGCCTCGAGCAGAGGCAGCAATTCGCGCGTCAGGTGGAAGACCGCGGTGACGTTGACGCCGAACACCTTGGCCCAGGCATGGTAGGGAAAACTTTCCAGCGGCGCGCCCCAGGAGATGCCGGCATTGTTGACCAGGATATGCAGCCGCTCGGTCCTCACCCTGACCTCGGCAACGAGCGCCGCGATGCCGGCCTCGCTGGAGACGTCGGCGGCGAAACCCTCAGCCCGGCCGGAGGCGCCAAGCCCGTTCAGTTCGCCGGCAACCCTGACGCAATCCTCGCCCTTGCGCGAGGCAATCATCACCGAGGCGCCGGCCCTGACCAGCGCGGTCGCCGCCATGCGGCCGATGCCAGTCGCGGCGCCGGTGACCAGCGCCGTCTTGCCGGCGACTGAGAACAGCTCGTCCAGATAGCTCATCGAATTCCTCCGCGCAGTTCACCGCGCTTTTGACTGGTGGTTCAAAGAAGCGGCTTCACGTAGACAAGGCTAGCCGAACTACGATCATCCTTGCCACGGCTAAAGTACCCGGACTGGGGCGATGGCACGGTTTGCGGCTGAATTGGTTAGGCGCCAGCGGCAAGGCGGTCATTCGGCCGTGACATGGGTCGGATGAATGATGCGGCCATCCCCGTTAGCGAGCACCTTGGTAAGCTGTTCATTTCGCGTGTGAACCAGTCGTCATTACTCCTCCGCCCAAGCCGCCGGCGGGTCTTGAGGAGTTGGGAGGTGGCCGAGCAGTGGGGCGAGACTGACGTTCGTATTCGTGGACGTGGACTATGCTTTCAAGGCGAAAGTTATGGGTAAGAAACAACGCACGGTCCTGCTGGCAGCGGTCTTTGCGTCTGTCTTTGGCATTTTTTTGCTGATCCTGATCCTGCAGATGGTCAGTTTTTTGGTTGACTAGGCACGGCCAGCAGCGTCCCTTTCCGAAGTGCTGCGCTACCGCAGGCTTTCCAGTTCGCGGATGCGTTTGGCGCCGTCGGCCTCGAGCTGCCTTGTGACGGCGCCGATCAGCGTTTCGGCAACGACGAAAAGTGCGGCGGATGAGTCCCAGGCCGAAGGCACGGCGGTGCGCCCGGCAATGACGTGGCGGGCGAAGCGGGCGATCGGCGACAGCCACTGGTCGGTAAACAGCACGATCTGCACGCCGCGCTGGTTGGCGGTCTCGGCGAAACGGATCAGGCTGTCCTGGTAGCGCCTGATGTCGAAGATCACCAGCACGTCGCGCTTGCCCATGTCGATCAGACGGTCACGCCAGACGCTTTCCTGGCCGGCGAGATGGAACACGTTGGGCTGGATGATAGCAAGGTGGGCGGCCATGTAGCGCGCCAGCGGGTCGGTGAAGCGGCCGCCGATCAGGAATGTCTTGCCGCGCCGGTCGGCCAGCTTAGCGACGATATCGGCAAGCTGCTTGTCCGAAAGGTGCCGGAAGGTCTCGCGCATATTGTCGAGCGTCGCCTCCAGCATCGGCGAAACGGCGCTGCTGCCCTGCGAGGAGGGATTGAGCGTGCGCGAGGCCGGCGACTGCAATTGCGCCGCCAACTCGTCTTGCAGCGTCGACTGGAATTCCGGATAGTTCTGGAAGCCGAGCCGGGCGACGAAACGCAGGATCGTCGGCGACGATACGCCGGCCGTGGCCGAGAATTCGGCGACCGTCTTCAGCCCGATCAGCGGATAGCTGGCGATCAGCGTTTGCGCTGCGCGTCGCTCGCCGGCCGGCATGGTGCCGATGCGGTCGGAGATCAGTTCGGCAATGCTCGAAACCATGTTTTTCCCCACCCTGGCCGGGCCGTTACCGCGTTATCGAAATCGCGTTTGACAAAGCCGACCAAACTGTATGAAATCATCCGCAGGGACGCAATGAGGGAAAATACGTAACATACGATACAGCGCTCCCCGGGGACAGCAGACAATGGAGACAGCACGGCCCGCCAGCCTTGCATCGCCTGAGACCGTAAGGGTGACGAACCCCGGCGGATCAAGCCCTTTCGTGCTGACCTGCGACCACGCCTCAAATTTCCTGCCGCCTGAATTCGGAACGCTCGGACTTGCCGCCGAGGAGCTTTCCCGCCACATCGCTTGGGATCCCGGCGCCTTGCCGGTAGCGCGCCGCATGGCCGAGGTGCTCGATGCGACGCTGGTCGAGACCTGCATCTCGCGGCTCGTCATCGACTGCAACCGGCCGCTCGACGCGCCGGACCTGATAGTGACGGTCAGCGCCAGCGAAAAAACCGTGATCCCGGCAAACCAGGGGCTTTCCGCCGACGAGCGGCAGGCGCGCATTGCGCTGGCTTGGCGGCCGTTCCACGACCGGATCGCGACGATCATCGACGAGCGTCTGGCGGCCGGGCGGGAGACGCGGCTGGTATCCGTCCATTCCTTCACGCCGGTGTACAAGGGCAAGAGCCGGCCCTGGCACATCGGCATCATCCATGACGAGGACCGCCGGCTGGCGGCGCCGCTGATCGCGGCGCTCCAGCAGCTTGCGGGCATCGCCGTCGGCGTCAATGAACCCTATTCGCCGGCCGACCGCGTCTATTTCACACTGGAACGCCATGCCCGCTCGCGCGGGCTGCCCTGCGCAATGATTGAAATCCGCAACGACGAGATCGCCGGCGCAGCCGGGCAGCGGAAATGGGCGGATCTGCTCACGGGTATTTTTCTCAATCTGGAGCCCGAGGCGGCCAAGGGTCCCAGACCAAGCGCAGTCGGAAAGTCAGTTCAATCGGCCAGCTAAGAAACCAACAGGGGACTAAAAAATGGCAGCACCGGGCTACACTGAAGTTGACAAGGCAGAGGACGTAAAGGTCCTCCACAACATGGGCTACGCCCAGGAACTGGAGCGGCGCCTCAGTCGCTTTTCGAATTTCGCGGTTTCCTTCTCGATCATCTGCATCCTGTCCGGCGGCATCAACTCGCTGGCGCAGGCAACCTCCGGCTCCGGCGGCATCGGTATCGGCATTGGCTGGCTGGTCGGCTGTTTCGTTTCGCTGACCTTCGCTGTAGCGATGTCGCAGATCAGCTCGGCCTACCCGACCGCCGGCGGCCTCTATCATTGGGGCTCGATCCTCGGCAATCGCGGCACCGGCTGGGTGACGGCCTGGCTCAACCTGCTCGGCCTGATCACCGTGCTCGGCGCCATCAATGTCGGCACCTGGACGTTTTTCCTTGGCGCCTTCGGACCGGCGCTCGGCATCGAGGGTACGCTGACCAACCAGATGATCTTCCTGGTCGTCATCACCGGCGCCCAGGCACTGATCAACCATCTCGGCATCAAGCTGACCGCCAAGCTGACCGACTTCTCGGGCTACCTCATCTTCTTCGGCTCGATCCTCATCGCGGTCGTCTGCCTGATCTCGGCCGAAACCTGGGATTTCAGCCGGCTGTTCACCTTCCACAATTATTCCGGCGATGCCGGCGCCGGTGTCTGGCCGTCGGTATCCAATGCCTGGGTGTTCGCACTTGGCCTGCTGCTGCCGATCTACACGATCACCGGCTACGACGCGTCGGCGCATACTTCCGAGGAAACCATCAAGGCGGCGAGCTCCGTGCCCCGCGCCATGGTCATGTCGGTGATCTGGTCGGCCGTCTTCGGCTATCTCTTCCTCGCAGCCTTCGTGCTGATGATCCCGAATATGGACGATGCGGCCAAGCAGGGCTGGAACGTGTTCTTCTGGGCCTTCGACCAGCGCGTCAGCCCCGGCATCAAGGAGTTCGTCTACCTCGTCGTCTTCCTGGCACAGCTGCTTTGCGGCCTCGCCACCGTCACCTCCGCCTCGCGTATGATCTTCGCCTTCTCGCGTGACGGCGGCCTGCCGGGTTCCTCGGCGCTGGCCAAGGTCAGCCCGACCTACCGCACGCCGGTGGCGGCGATCTGGACGGCGTCGATCCTGTCCGTCCTGTTCGTCTGGGGCTCGACGCTGGTTTCAGTCGCAGGCACCTCGGCCTACACCATCGTCGTGTCGTGCACCGTCATCTTCCTGTTCCTCTCCTTCACCGTGCCGATCGTGCTCGGCATGCTGGCCTGGGGAACGCCGAAATGGGACAAGATGGGACCGTGGAACATGGGGCGCGCCATCTTCATGCTGTTCGGCGTGCTTTCGATCCTGTCGATGCTCCTGATCTTCGTCATCGGCATCCAGCCGCCGAACGACTGGGCGCTCTACATCACCGTCGGTTTCTTCATCCTGACGGCGATCGTTTGGTTTGCCTTCGAGCGCAACCGCTTCCAGGGCCCGCCGCTCGGCGACATCATCGCGGCGCGCCAGGCAGCGATCAAGGCTGCGGAACAGGCCGTCGGCGAGACCGGCCACTGAGGCAAGTCCTCCAACTATGGCCGGCGCTTTGCCGGCCATAGCTTCCCACATCTTCAAAGTGGCTTTTTACAAGCCCGAAACGACAAGCGCTGGAGTACCAAAGGAATGGCCGGAAATTTCTCGTTCGACCAGTTGAAGCAAGCGGTCTCCAGCGGCGAGGTCGACACGGTGCTGGCCTGCATCGTCGACATGCAGGGGCGGCTCGCGGGAAAGCGGTTCCTGGCCCGCTATTTCGTCGATTCCGCGCATGACGAGACGCATGGCTGCAACTATCTCTTGGCCGCCGACATCGATATGGAACCGGTGCCGGGCTACAAGGCGGCGAGCTGGTCGAAGGGTTATGGCGATTTCGTCATGAAGCCGGACCTTGCGACGCTGCGGCGCGTTCCGTGGCTGGAGAAGACGGCGCTGGTGATTTGCGACGTGCTCGACCACCATACCCATGACGACCTGGCGCATTCGCCGCGCGCCATGCTGAAGAAGCAGGTCAAGCGGCTGCAGGATCGCGGCTATATCGGCTATTTCGCTTCCGAGCTCGAATTCTATCTGTTCAGCGAAACCTACGATTCCGCCCGCAAGAAGCACTGGCAGGGCCTCGAGACGGCATCGCCCTACATCGGCGACTACCAGATCGGCATCACCACCAAGGAAGAAGGCGTCATGCGCCGGCTGCGCAACGAGATGGAGGCGGCCGGCATCCCGATCGAGAATTCGAAGGGCGAGTGGGGTCCCGGCCAGGAGGAGATCAATGTCCGCTATGCCGAGGCGCTCGACATGGCCGACCGCCACGTCATCCTGAAGAACGGCGCCAAGGAAATCGCCGAGTCCGAAGGCAAGGCGATCTCGTTCATGGCCAAGTACAATTACGGGCTCGCCGGCAATTCCAGCCACATCCATAATTCGCTGTGGAGCGCCGACGGCAAGACGCCATTATTCTACGACAAAAATGCCGAGTGGACGCTGTCGACACTCGGCCAGCAATGGGCGGCCGGCCAGCTCAAATATGCCAAGGAATTCACCTGGTTCCTGGCGCCCTACGTCAACTCCTACAAGCGCTTCCAGGCCGGCACCTTTGCGCCGACCAAGATCATGTGGAGCGAGGACAACCGTACCGCCGGTTTCCGTCTTTGCGGCGAGGGCACCAAGGGCATCCGTATGGAATGCCGCATCGGCGGCGCCGATTTGAACCCCTATCTGGCTTTCGCCGCGCTGATCGCGGCCGGGCTTGCCGGCATCGATGAAAAGCTTGAACTGCAGAAGCCCTTCGTCGGTGATGCCTACCAGGCCTCGCAGCTGCCTGAAATTCCAAAGACATTGCGCGACGCCACCGCGACGCTGGCGGAATCGAAAATGCTGAGGCAGGCGCTCGGTGACGATGTGCTGGAACATTACGTCCACACGGCACACTGGGAACAGTTCGAGTACGACCGCCGGATTACGGACTGGGAACTGCACAGGGGGTTCGAGCGGTATTGACGGCGTTGCACTTTACGCAATATTGTTGCGGTTATCGCACCGCAACACCCTGGAGGCAGCGTTGCCCAAAGGTAGAGCCCATGTCGACAAGGCGTGGTTCATGAGTCGAATGAACGAGCGCAAGCTCACGGTACGCAGCATGGCCGGCCGCATGAACATACACTACAGCGCCTTGTCGCGGACACTGAACGGCGAGCGGCGCATGCAGGTCGACGAGATACGCAAGATAGCTGAAATTCTCGACCGGCAGGAAAGCGAGATATTGGTGCACCTCGGAAGTTCCAGTGATGCGACGAGGCCACCGGAGCCTGATCGCCGGTCTGGTTTCAAGGAGGGGCAAGTGGATTCCGTGGACGACATGAACGGCAACAAGGAAGAGTACATCGTGCCGCCTCGGGGTGCCGATCCGTTGTTTGGATGCATGGCCGGGACGCTCACTCTGCTTCCGGATGTCGACTATACCGCGCCCGCCGATCCGGATTGGGGCAATGTCTATGACGAGTGAGGGGGTTCTGCTCGACACATGCTTCATGCTGTGGCTGTCAACGGAGCAGCCGGTCACGAGGACTGCGGTCGAGAAGGTGACCAGCGCACGCAAAAATGGCAGCGTGATCGCCGTTTCCGTGATGTCCGCCTGGGAAATCGGCGTGCTTGTAGCCAAGGGCCGGTTGCCATTCATCAAGTCGCCGCTCGCATGGTTCGAACGGTTCGTGCAGACCGGGGCAGCGAGCGTCGAGGGGATCGACAGTGAGCTTTTGGTCGAGTCTTCGTTCCTGCCCGGCGTCGTTCACAATGATCCGACGGATCGGATCATCATAGCCACGGCGCGTTCGAAAAACCTCGAGATCATCACCCGCGATCGCGCAATCCTTGCCTATGGCGCGGCCGGCTATGTCAAAACAATTCCTTGTTGATTTGGAGACCTCTTTGGAAACCGTGAAAATAAAATCCCCCGTCGACGGTTCGATCTATGCCGAACGGCCTCTGGCGACGGATCAGGCGATCGGTGCCGCGGTCGAACGTGCCAAGGCGGCGCAGGAGAAGTGGGCGCAGACGCCAGTCGTCGAGCGCGGCAAGTACATGCTTGCCATGCTGGAAGCGCTGGTCGCCATGACCGACGAGATCGTGCCGGAGATCGCCTGGCAGATGGGCAGGCCGGTGCGCTATGGCGGCGAGTTCGGCGGCGTCAGGGAACGCGTCAGCTACATGGTCGAGATCGCCGAGGCGGCACTGAAGCCGGTCATGGCTTCCAACCCGAAGGACGGCTTTCGTCGTTATGTGAAGAAGGTGCCACTCGGCGTGGTCATGGTGATCGCACCGTGGAACTATCCCTATCTCACTGCCGTCAACACCATCGTGCCGGCGCTGATGGCGGGCAGCGCCGTCATCCTCAAGCACGCGGCGCAGACATTGTTGGTCGGCGAACGGTTTCAGCAGGCGTTCGATGAGGTCGGCCTGCCCAAGGGGCTGTTCCAGAACCTCGTCATGAACCACGCGCAGACCGAAAGGCTGCTCGGCTCCGGCAAGATCGACCATGTCAACTTCACCGGCTCGGTCGCCGGCGGCCGCGCCATCGAAAAGGCGGCGGCGGGCACCTTCATGACGCTTGGCCTCGAACTCGGCGGCAAGGATCCCGCCTATGTGCTGCCCGACGCCAAGATGGACCATGCCGTTGCCAATCTGGTCGACGGCGCCTTCTTCAATTCCGGCCAGTGCTGCTGCGGCATCGAGCGCGTCTATGTCCACGAGAAGGTCTACGACGAATTCGTCGAAGGCTTCATTGCCGAGACCAGGAACTACGTCGTCGGCAATCCACTCGACCAGGCGACCACCATGGGGCCGATGGCGCAGGCGCGCTTCGCCGACCTGATCCGCGAGCAGAAGGCCGAGGCGCTGCGCAAAGGCGCCAGGGCGCATATCAATATGAAGGTGGCCAACGACAGGCAAGGTTCGCCCTATCTGGCGCCGGAAGTGCTGACCCAGGTCGACCACCAGATGAGCGTCATGCGCGAGGAAAGCTTTGGCCCGATCGTCGGCATCATGAAGGTGCGCAACGACGAGGAAGCGATCGCGCTGATGAACGACAGCCCCTATGGGCTGACGGCCTCGATCTGGACGCGCGACACCGACCATGCGGCGGCGATCGGCGATCGCGTCGAGACCGGCACCGTGTTCATGAACCGCTGCGACTATCTCGACCCGGCGCTGGTCTGGACCGGCGTCAAGGACACCGGCAAGGGCGCGGCACTGTCGGCCACCGGCTACGACAATCTGACCAGGCCGAAATCATACCATCTGCGCGAAGCCATCTGATTTTCTGAAAGACAACAAATGACAAAACTCGTTTCCAAATGGAATTACCCGACGACCGTCCGCTTCGGCGCGGGGCGCATCAAGGAATTGCCGGAGGTGCTGGCGGCGACCGGCATCAAGCGGCCGCTGTTCGTCACCGATCCGGGACTGGCCAAGCTGCCGGTGGTGGCCTCGACGCTGAAGATCCTCGACGACGCCAAGGTGCCGTATGGCGTGTTTTCCGAGGTCAAGCCGAACCCGGTGGATTCCAACCTGACCGCCGGCATTGCCGTGTTCAAGAAGGGCAAGCATGACGGCGTCATCGCCTTTGGCGGCGGCTCGGCGCTCGACCTCGGCAAGCTGATCGCCTTCCAGGCCGGGCAGACACGTCCGGTCTGGGATTTCGAGGATGTCGGCGACTGGTGGACGCGCGCCGATGCCGATGCGATCGCGCCGATCATCGCCGTGCCGACCACGGCCGGCACCGGTTCGGAAGTCGGCCGCGCCGGTGTCATCACCAATGAAGCGACCCACACCAAGAAGGTCATCTTCCATCCGAAGCTTTTGCCGGCAATCGTCATTGCCGATCCGGAGCTGTCGGTCGGCATGCCCGGCTTCATCACAGCCGGCACCGGCATGGATGCGCTTGCCCATTGCCTCGAAGCCTATTGCGCGCCGGGCTATCACCCGATGGCCGACGGCATCGCGGTGGAAGGCATAAGGCTGGTCTTCGAAAACCTGCCGAAAGCCTATGCCAACGGCAAGGATCTGGTCGCCCGCGCCAACATGATGAGCGCCGCTGCCATGGGAGCGGCCGCCTTCCAGAAAGGGCTTGGCGCCATTCATTCGCTGTCGCATCCGATCGGCGCGCTCTACGACACCCACCACGGCATGACCAACGCCGTGTTCATGCCCTACGTGCTGGCCTTCAACCGCGAGGCGATCGAGCCACGTATAGCCCGGCTCGCCGCCTATTGCGGAATCAAGGGCGGCTTCGACGGCTTTGCCAAGGCGATCGTCAAGCTGCGCAAGGAGCTCAAGGTTCCGCACGCACTACCCGGCCTGATCAAGGGGCTCGACATGGACAAGAAGCGCAAGGGCCTGATCGCCGACATGGCGGTGGTCGACCCGACCGCCGGCGGCAACCCGGTCAAGCTGACCAAGAAGGCGGCGCTGACGCTGCTCGAAAACGCCATCGCCGGCGCCGTCTGAGGCATCGGAAATCGACTTGGGAAAAGAGGCGAAGAAAGGGGGAAGGATGAAAGGCAAGGCCGAAACTAGTTAGCCGGAAAAATAACGGCGCAGCGATTGCTACAGCCGGTTAAAAAGAGTTTACTTTTTCGTACTGCGGGGCGCCGGTTTCACAAAGCTTTCATCTGGCTGTCACACGAAAACGATACCGCATCGCAGGCGTCCAACGGCGTCAGTTCAACGGAGAGAACACATGTTCAAATTCACGGGAAAACTGCTTTCCCTTTCGGCCGTCGCCCTGATGGCGACCTCTGCCATCTCGTCGGCCCAGTCCATGGATGAACTGGTCGCCGCAGCCAAGGCAGAAGGCCAGCTCACCACCATCGCGCTGCCGCATGACTGGTGCGGCTACGGCGCGGTCATCGACGGCTTCAAGGCGAAATATCCGGAAATCACCATCAACGAACTCAACCCCGATGCCGGCTCAGGCGACGAGGTCGAGGCGATCAAGGCCAACAAGGACAACAAGGGCCCGCAGGCGCCCGACGTCATCGACGTCGGCCTGAGCTTCGGTCCGACCGCAAAGAAGGATGGCCTGATCCAGGCTTATAAAGTATCAACCTGGGACTCGATCCCGGACAGCGCCAAGGATGCCGAAGGCTTTTGGACCGGCGACTATTACGGCGTGCTTTCGTTCCTGGTGAACAAGGACCTGGTCAAGGAAGCGCCGGCCGACTGGGCCGACTTGCTGAAGCCGGAGTTCGCCAATACCGTGGCGCTCGCCGGTGACCCGCGCGCTTCGAACCAGGCCATCCAGGCCGTCTATGCCGCCGGCCTTTCCGGCGGTGCGGCTGCCGGCGAAGCTGCCGGCACGGCTGGTCTCGACTTCTTCAAGAAGCTCAACGCCGCCGGCAATTTCGTGCCGGTCATTGGCAAGCCCGCGACGCTTGCCCAAGGCCAGACGCCAATCCTGGTGACCTGGGATTACAACGCGCTTGCCGGCCGCGACACGCTGAAAGGCAATCCGCCGGTCGACGTCGTCGTGCCGAAGACCGGCGTCGTCGCCGGCGTCTATGTCCAGGCGATCAGCGCCTACGCGCCGCACCCGAATGCTGCCAAGCTATGGCTGGAATATCTCTATTCCGACGAAGGCCAGATCGGCTGGCTGAAGGGTTATTGCCACCCGATCCGCTTCAACGACCTTGCCAAGAACGGCAAGCTCCCGGCTGACGTGATGGCCAAGCTGCCGCCGGCCGAGTCCTATGCAGCCGCGGTGTTCCCGACGCTCGACGAGCAGGGCAAGGCCAAGGAAGCCATCACAAAGAACTGGGACGCCGTCGTCGGCGCCAACGTCAAGTAAGACTTGAGATCAGCCGGGCGGCTTAGATCGCCGCCCGGCATACCTCCAGGACGGTAGCCGGCGCATGACCGATATCTCGTTGTCCGATCACGCTGTTGCCGGGAAGACCGCGCCTCCCGCCGACGCCCGCAGCATGAGGCTGCCGACGCAATGGCTTGGCGTTGCGCCTTTCTTCATCTTCGCCATCATGTTCCTGATCCTGCCGACGCTCTATCTGATGCTGGGCGCATTCCGGAACGATGCCGGCGAATTCACTTTCGAAAACATAGCGGCCTTGGCGCAGCCGTCGATCGTTGCCGCCTACTGGATCTCAATCAAGGTCAGCCTCGCCTCGTCGCTGATCGGTGCGTTCGCCGGGCTTGCCATTGCCGTTGCCATCGTGCGCGGCGGGCTGCCGGAGTGGATACGCTCGGCGACACTGACCTTCTCCGGCGTGGCCTCCAATTTTGCCGGCGTGCCGCTGGCCTTCGCCTTTCTCGCGACGCTCGGCCGGCTCGGGCTCGCCACGGTGCTGCTCAACGTCTTGGTCGGCTTCAACATTTATGCCCATGGTTTCAACATCCTGTCGTTCTGGGGCCTGACGCTGACCTATGTCTATTTCCAGATCCCGCTGATGGTGGTGATCATCGTGCCGGCGATCGACGGGCTGAAGAAGGAATGGGGCGAAGCGGCGGCAACGCTTGGCGCGACCCAGGCGCAGTTCTGGCGCATGGTCGTCATTCCGGTGATCTGGCCAAGCTTCCTCGGCACCGTCATCCTCTTATTCGCCAACGCCTTCGGTGCCATCGCCACCGCTTACGCTCTGACCGGCTCCTCGCTTAACATCGTCCCTATCCTGCTCTACGCGCAGATCCGCGGTGACGTGCTGCACAATGCCCATCTCGGCTACGCCATCGCCTTCGGCATGATCGTCATCACCGGGTTGGCCAATGTCTTCTACATCTGGTTCCGGACGCGCTCTGAGAGGTGGCTCAAATGAAGTCCGGCAGATTCTGGGCCTGGGTCGTCTTCGCGCTGGGCGCGGCCTATTTCTTCATTCCGCTGATCGCGACCGTGGAATTCTCCATGCGCATGCGGCGCGGCGCCTATTCCTTCGATGCCTATCAGGTCGTGCTCGGCGATCCCCGCTTCCAGGCGACCTTCATCTATTCGGTGGTCGCCGCCATCTTCACCATCGTCCTTGGCGTGCTGGTGGTGGTGCCGGCGGCGTACTGGATTCGTCTGCGGCTGCCGCAGCTAAGGCCCGTCGTCGAGTTCATCACGCTGCTGCCGCTGGTCATCCCGGCAATCGTTATCGTCTTCGGCTACATCAGAATGTACGGGTCTAACTCACCGCTGCCGTTCCTGGCCAGCGAGACAGGAGCCAATGCCTTGCTGGTCATCGGTTATGCGACACTGGCGCTGCCCTATATGTATCGCGCCGTCGACACCGGGCTTCGCACGATCGATGTGCGGACACTAACCGAGGCGGCGCAGATCCTCGGCGCCGGCTGGGGCACGATCATCACCCGGGTCATCCTGCCCAACGTGCTGATCGCGGTGCTGTCGGGCGCCTTCCTGACCTTCGCCATCGTCATCGGTGAATTTACCATGGCCAGCCTGCTGAACCGGCCTGCCTTCGGACCCTATCTGCAGAACGTTGGCGCCAACCGCGCCTACGAGCCGGCGGCGCTTGCCATCATCGCCTTCGCCATCACCTGGGGCTGCATGTCGCTGATCCAGATCCTGTCGCGCTTCGCGCCGCGATCGGCGAACCGTCCGAACTGACCCGAAGGAAAAAGCCATGACCGAGCCATTCCTCTCAATCCAGCATGTGCGAAAATCCTTCGGCGCCGCCACGGTGGTGCAGGATTTCAACCTCGACGTCGAGCCGGGCGAATTCGTCTCCTTCCTCGGCCCGTCGGGCTGCGGCAAGACGACGGTGCTGCGCATGGTCGCCGGTTTCGAGGAGCCGTCCGCCGGCAAGATCGTCGTGGCCGGCAAGGACATCACCCGGCTCAAGCCCAATCAGCGCAATGTCGGCATGGTGTTCCAGGCCTATGCGTTGTTTCCGAACCTCACGGTGGCGCAGAATATCGGCTTCGGGCTGAAGGTCGCCGGTATGCCGAAGGCCGATGCCGACAGGCGCGTTGCCGAAATGCTCGACATCATCAAGCTGCCGCAGATGGGCGACCGCTATCCCTACCAGCTCTCCGGAGGCCAGCAGCAGCGCATCGCGCTGGCGCGGGCGATTGCGCCCAAGCCGAAGCTGCTGCTGCTCGACGAGCCGCTGTCGGCGCTCGACGCCAAGGTGCGCGTATCACTGCGCGAGGAAATCCGCTCGATCCAGAAGAAGCTCGGCATTACCACCATCTTCGTCACCCACGACCAGGAAGAGGCGCTGTCGATCTCCGACCGCATTGCTGTCATGCATGGCGGCAAGGCCGAGCAAGTCGGCACGCCGTTCGAGATCTACAACCGGCCGGCATCCAAATTCGTCGCCAATTTCGTCGGCACGCTGAACGTGCTCGAAGGCACAGTCACCGACGCGGCATCAGGCAAGGTGCGCGTCAATTCGCAAGAGGTCTCGCTCAAGGGCAAGCTCAACGGCTCGAAATCCGGCGACACGTTGTCGCTGGCGCTGCGGCCCGAGGCGATCTCGCTCGGCCGACACCCCGGCCGCGATTCCAGCCTTTCGGGTGAAATCGCGGAGGTGCATTTCCTCGGCTCGGTCATCCGGGTGCGCGTCGGCATCGGCGGCAGCACGGTCTCGCTCGACACGTTCAACAGTCCGGCCACGCCGCCGCCAGCCGTCGGCGAAAAGGCCGAGATTTCGTTCTCGTCGGGCGACATGCTCGTGCTGCATTAGGGAATAGTGAATAGTGAATAGTAAGAGGGCACTTTACGCGCCGAAATTACCCTGCAAGCAAGCATTCACCATTCACCATTCACCATTCACCATTCACCAGCAGCCAAGGCCGTGGCCGTTTTTGCAGTGCCAATCGCCCGGCTTCACCGCTACGATAGGGCATGGCGCTTTTTGAACTCACCCTTGTCCTGCTTCTCATCGCGGTCGCCCTGACCGCGCTGTCGCGGCGTCTGCAGATTCCCTATCCGTCATTGCTGGCGCTGGCCGGCGCCGGCATCGCCTTCCTGCCGTTTGCACCGACCATCGAGATTGACCCGGAGCTGGCGCTCGCTCTGTTCATCGCGCCGGTTCTGCTCGATGCGGCCTATGACACGTCGCTGCGCGATCTCAACCGCTACAAGGTTTCGCTCATCCTGCTGGCGCTTGGCGCCGTCATCTTTACCACGGTGACGGTCGCGCTGGTCGGCTGGACGATGGCAGGCCTGCCCATCGCCGCCGCCATAGCAATTGGCGCGATCGTGGCGCCGCCCGATGCCGTGGCAGCGGCGGCCGTGCTCGGACAGTTCAAGGTGCCGCACCGCATCACCGCCATCCTGGAAGGCGAGAGCCTGCTCAACGACGCCACCGCGCTGTTGATCTACAGGATGTCGGTTTCCGCAGCCGCCGGCTCCATCCTGTTGAGCAGTGCCGTACCAATGATCCTGCTGTCGACGGTCGGCAGCCTTGCCGCAGGCTATGTGCTCGGCCGGTTGTCTCTCGCGATACTCGGCCGCATCGACGACCCGGCGAGCGGCACAGTGGTCCAATTCGCCTCAACCTTCGGCGTCTGGATCCTGGCCGACAGGATAGGGCTTTCCGCCATCATCACGATCGTCGTCTATGCCATGACGATCGCACGTACGTCGCCGCGCCGCATGCCGGCAAGGAATCGTGTCAGCTCCTACTCGGTCTGGGAGACGGCAGTGTTCGTGCTCAATGTTCTGGCCTTCGTTCTGATGGGCCTGCAAGCGCGATCGATCGTGGGCCGACTTGCCGAGCAAGGCCAAAGCGAGGCATTCGTCTTTGCCCTGGCTGTACTGGCCGTCGTCATCGTATCGCGGCTCGTCTGGGTGCTGGGCTGCGGCGCGATCCTCAGAGGGCTGGCACGTCTGGGCGACGAAGACAGGCGGAAGGACGCACCGACATTCCGCGGCGGCGTGCTCATCGGCTGGTGCGGCATGCGCGGCCTGGTGACGCTTGCGGCGGCCTTTGCCTTGCCGGCCGACTTTCCGGGCCGCGATCCGATCGTGCTCGCTGCTTTCACGGTCGTGCTCGGCACATTGGTGCTGCAAGGCGTCAGCCTGAAACCGTTGCTGCTTCTGCTCAATCTCGACCTCGACCGGACGGTCGACCGGGAAGTGGCGCAGGCGCGCGTCGTCATCATGCAGGCGGCGCTGGACGTGCTCAGCGGCAAGACATCGAGCGCGGCAGGGGCGGTGCGAGAGCAATATGCCGCCCAGCGCGCCATCGCCGAAAACCCGGAGGATGCCCAGGCGGCGACCGAGTATGACAGATTACGTCTTTATGCCATCAAGAGCCAGCGCGATGCGCTGGAGCGCTTGCGCAGCGACGGAACGATCGGCGACGAGGCCTACCACCGCCTCGAGGAAGAGATCGACTGGTCGGAACTGGCAGCATCCCCGCCCGGTCGGTTCCAGCCGCTAACCACTTAGCATCTGGCCCAAGCTGCCTCTGTCCGGCTGCACATTGCAACCAATCCAGCGAACGGCTACTGCCAGCAAGAAATTGAGCCGGATAAGCAATGAAGCTGGTCAGCTATAACATCCAGTACGGCTTCGGCAGCGACGGCCGCTACGATCTGGCGCGTTGCGCCAAGATCGTGGCCGGCGCCGACATCATCGCCTTGCAGGAAGTGGAACGGCACTGGCGGCGCAGCAACGAGGACGACCAGCCGGAACTTCTTTCGCAATTGCTGCCCGACTATCATTGGGTCTATGGCCCGGCCTTCGACATGGATGCCAGCCAACGGCGTGACGGCCGCATCATCAACCGGCGGCGGCAATTCGGCACCATGGTTCTGTCGAAGCTGCCGATCGTCTGGTCACGGCTTCATACGCTGCCGCTCAGGCGCGCGCTTCGTCCGCTCAACACCCGCAACGCCGCACTCGAATGCATGATCCGCACCCCCGCCGGCCCGGTGCGGTTCTTTTCGCTGCATCTGGCGCATGTGGCCGCCGAGGAGCGGCTGGAGCAGATCGACTATTTGCTCGCCGAGCATCGCCGCGCGCCGTCCGAGGGCGGGCCATGGAGCGGCGACGACGACGAGCCGGCGCGCAACTGGAGCAATGGCGAACAGGAGCCGGAAAACCCCTTGCCGGCGATCTGGATGGGCGACTTCAACATGGAGCCGGGCAGCGCAGAATACCGCCGCATCGTCGGCAGCACGCCCTATCATCGCGGTGCCGCCTATCTCGACGGTTTTGTCGACGCAGCCGCCGTCGCCAGCGAACCGACGTCGGACTTTCATACCCATGTGAAGACCATCGACGGCAGGATCGCAAAGCGCCGGCTTGACCATTGCTTCGTCGGCGGCATGTTTGCCGGGCGCGTGCGCTCGATCAGCGCCGATATCGGCCAAATCGCCTCCGACCATTTTCCCCTCTGGGTCGATATCGACCTGGAGACGCCGATCGTCATCGGGACGGGCGGCGGATGAATCGCCAATGAGCCTGTTTGTCTTTTTCGCGGTGCTCGCCGCCGCTTCCATGCATGCGATCTGGAACGCGCTGGTCAAGGTCCATCTCGACCGTTTCCTGTCGATCACGCTGATGACGCTCGGCATGGGTGCCGCGGCGCTGGTGACGTTGCCCTTTGTCGAGGTGCCGAAGCCGGAAGTATGGCCGTACATCCTCGCCTCGGTTGTCTTCCACATGGGCTACAGGACGTTCCTGATCGGCGCCTACAAGGCCGGCGATTTCGCCCAGACCTATCCGCTGGCGCGCGGCACTGCGCCATTGCTGGCCGCTTTGGGGGGCGTTGTGGTGGTTGCCGAGATGCCGGCGCCGCTCGCCATTCTCGGCATCCTCTTGTTGTCGGCGGGCACGCTGGTGCTGTCGTTTCGCGGCGGCGCGCATCTGGAGAAATTGAACCTGCGCGCCGTTGGTTTCGCGCTGGGCACATCGATCTTCATCGCCAGCTATACGCTGTCGGACGGCAGCGGCGCGCGGCTGGCCGCCACCGCGTCGAGTTATGCGGCCTGGCTGTTCGTCTGCGATGCGCTGTGGGCGCTGGTGCTGTGCGTCGTCTTTCGCGGCCCACAGGCGCTGCCGGTGCTGGCGCGCGACTGGAAGGCAGGAATCTATACCGGCGTGCTCAGCGGCGGCGCCTACTGGATCGTGATGTGGGCGATGACCAAGGCGCCGATCGCCTCGGTGGCGTCGCTGCGCGAAACATCGATCCTGTTCGCCATGATGATCTCGGTGTTCGCGCTCGGCGAGAAGATGACGGCATGGCGAGGTGCCGCGGTGCTTAGCATCGTCGCCGGCGTCGTTGCACTGAGAATGGGATAGTCAGGCGATCTCCAGGTCAAAAACCATCAGCCCGTCGGTGCCGCCTTCGAGCGCCGCGACCAGTCTTGCGCCGGCCCGCTGATGCGCTTCATGCTCGAGATAGCCGTCGCGTGCCGCGGCATCGCGAAAGTCGATGGTGAAGCCGTGCGTGAAGCCGCGGGCGAAGGGTTCCGGGCTGGTATTGGCGCTGAATTCGACCTTGCCCATGCCGTCGATCACCGTCCGCAACGCTTCGAGATCGGCGTGGATTGCCGCGCGCTCGGCGTCGGCAACATCGTTGCGGAATCTGACGAAAACACAGTGTCTGATCATTCCTTGTCCCTCATGCCGCTCGGTTGGTGGAAAACACTGCCGGCGGCAGCGGCTCGCGGCCAAGGATCAGATCGGCGCCTTTTTCGCCGACCATGATCGTCGGCGCATTGGTGTTGGAGGAGGGGATGCGCGGCATTACCGAGGCGTCGCAGACGCGCAGACCCTCGATACCGCGCAGCCTGAGATCGGGCGTCACCACGCTCATCGCATCGTGGCCCATGCGGCAAGTGCCGACCGGGTGGTGGTCGGTCTTGGAACTGCGGCAGGCGTAGTCGAACAACTCGTCGCCGCTCTGCAGGTCAGGTCCCGGCAGTACCTCGCGCAGCACATAGGGCCGCAGCGCTTTCTGCCGCATGATCTCGCGCGCCAGCCTCAGCCCCTTGATCGACATGTCGCGGTCATAGGGATCGGACCAATAGTTCGGATCGATCAGCGGGTGGTCGGCCGGGTCGGCACTGTTCAGCCGCACCGTGCCGCGCGAGCGCGGGCGCAGGAAGGCCGAGTTCAATGTCACGCCCGGATTGTTCAGCTTCTCGACGCCGGCCTCGATGCCGGAGCCGAGGCCGAGATGCAGCTGGATATCGGGAGAGGCGGCGGTCGGATCGGCGTACCAGAAGCCGCCGGTCTCGAACAGGCTGGAGGCAACCGGGCCTTTCTTCAGGAGCAGATATTGCAGGCCGGCCCACGCCGTCCAATGCAGCTTGGCATAGTTGTCGTAGGTGTGGTCGCCGGTGCATTCGGCGATGACGAACAGATCGAGATGATCCTGCAGGTTGGAGCCGACGCCAGGCAAATCATGCACCGGTGTCACGCCGATCGCCTTCAAATGGTCGGCCGGGCCGATGCCCGACTGCATCAAAAGCTTCGGCGAGCCGATGGCGCCGGACGAGACGATGACCTCGCGTTCGGCGCGCAGGATCGTTGGCTGGCCGCCCGGCCTGTCGACGATCTCGACGCCGACGGCGCGGCCCTTGTCGACGACGATGCGCGTCACCAGAACGCTGGTCCTGATAGTGAGATTCTTGCGCTCGCGGATCGGCCGGAGATAGGCGACCGAGGCGGAGGAGCGCTTCGCGTCCTTCTGCGTCAGCTGATAGTAACCGACGCCCTCCTGGGCCGCCCCGTTGAAGTCGGGATTGAAGGGAATGCCCATCTCTTGTCCCGCGCGAAAATAGGCCTCGCAGATCGGCAGCGGCGCGATCGGGTTCGACACGCCGAGCGGGCCCTGGTCGCCGTGAAAATCGTTGGCGTAGCGCTGGTTGTTCTCGGCGCGTTTGAAATAGGGCAGCACGTCGCGATAGCCCCAGCCGGCAAGGCCTTCCTCTTTCTCCCAGGCGTCGTAGTCGCGGGCGTTGCCGCGCGTGTAGATCTGGGCGTTGATCGAAGAGCCGCCACCGATCACCTTGGCCTGCGTGTATCGGAAGACGCGGTCGTTCATGTGCTTTTGCGGCACCGTCGACCAGCCCCAGGCGGCGATGCCCTTGGTCATCTTGGCAAAACCGGCCGGCATGTGGATCAGCGGATGCCAGTCCTTGCCGCCGGCTTCGAGCAGCAGTACCTGATGCGACGGATCTTCGCTCAGCCGGTTGGCGAGTACGCAGCCGGCCGGGCCGGCGCCGACGATTATGTAGTCGGTCATGGGATGTAGTCGATCATGGCGTCACCTGTTCATAGCCTCGGCACCGACAGCGCGCCGTCGACATTGATGACCGAGCCGGTCGAAAAGCCGAGCTTGCCGCCGGCGAGTGCTGCCACGGCGGCACCGATATCTTCGCTCTCGCCCCAGCGCATTGCCGGCACCAGCCCGCCGTCGATCAGCCCGTCATATTTGGCGGTGACACCGGCTGTCATGTCGGTGCGGATGATGCCCGGGCGCACCTCGAACACGGCTATGTTTTCGCTGGCAAGCCGCAGCGCCAGGTTCTTCACCCACATCGAAAGCCCGGCCTTGGAGATGCAGTAATCGGCACGTTCCGGCGAGGCCATGGCGGCGCTGACCGAGGTGATGGTGATGATCGATCTCGCACCATCGCTCGGCAGGCCGAGCATCGCTTTGGCAACGGCCTGGCTGAGGAATACGGTGCCGCGCAGATTGATGCCGAGCACCCGGTCGAAATTTTCCGGCTTGAGCTCGAGCAGGTCGCCGCGCAGGACGGCGCCGATGCCGGCATTGTTGACCAGGCAGTCGATGCGGCCGAAGGCATTCAATGCAGCATCGATAAGTGCCGCATGGCCGTCGAGGTCGGCGATGTCGCCGCTGACATAGGCGAATTTCGCGCCGCGCCCGGTGATGTCGGCGGCGAGCCCGTCGGCGGCTTCGTCGGTAAGGTCTGCGACGAGGATGTCGAAGCCGGAATCTGCGAGCGCTTCGGCGCAGGCAAGGCCGATGCCGCGCGCGCCGCCGGTGACGATCGCTGCCGGGCGGCTCATGTTGCAAGCTCCGTCTTGCGGATATGATCGGCGACGCGCAGCGCCTGTGCGGCGATCGACAGCGCCGGATTGACGGCGGCCGAATTCGGCAGGAAGCCGGCATCGACGACGAACAAATTACTGTGGTCGAAGGAGCGGCAGAACGGATCGAGCGGCGAGGTCGCTGGATCGTTGCCCATCTTCACCGTGCCGCATTGGTGCGAGGGCGTGCGCTTGTCGAACGGCCGCGACAGAATGATCGGATAGCCGCAGGCGCGGAAATTCTCGCGCATCACCTTGGTCAGTCCGTCGAGCGACTGCATGTTGGAGCGCCGCCACTGCATGACGATGTCCTTGCCGTCGACCATGATGCGGCTCTCGGGATCGGGCAGGTCCTCGCACATCAGGTACCAGTCGACGGCGTGGCCGGCCATGAAATCGAGCGCGAATTTGGGCGCGCGCCTGACATTGGCCTTGAGGATGTTGCCGTCGATCTTGCCGAGGAGCTGGACATTGCCGAGCGGCTTGCCACCCTTACCGTCGGACAGATAATAGTCGTTCAGCATCAGCGTCTTCTGGTAGACGGATTTGTTCGGGCGGCGCGGATCGATCGCCAGCATGGCGCTCGAATTGTGGTTCATGAAGTTGCGGCCGACCTGGTCGGAGCGGTTGGCCAGGCCTTTGCCACCGCCTTTGCCCTTAGGGGTGGGCGAGCGCAGCAGGATGGCGGCGGAATTGACCGCGCCGGCCGAAATGATGACCAGCTTCGGCGCGACTTTCTTCAGCGTACCATTCTGGCGATAGTAAACGGCGGCGATCGTCCGGGTATCCGGCGATGCCTCGAGATGTTCGACATGGGCGCCGGTCTCGAGCTTGAAGTTCTGGTCGGCAAGGGCGGCGGCCAGCGGTCCCGTTTGCGCGTCGACCTTACCGGCCCCGGTGTTGGGAAACGCATCCCACGGCGTGCTGCCGTCTTTCAGCCAGGCTTCGATGTCGACGCCGAGCGGCAGCGATGCCGGGTGCAGGCCCAGGCTCCTGAGCTCGGCGCGCGCACGCGCGATCGGCGGCTCGTCGGGGACCGGCCCGAAAGGGTAGGGCATCGAGTGGAACGGCTCGGTCGGGTCTTCGCCCAGTGCACCGCGCACGCGGAAAAGCTGCTCGGCCCGGGAATACCAGGGCTCGAATTCCTCATAGGAAAACGGCCAGGCCGGTGAGACGCCGCCATAGTGCTCCATCTCCGAAAAGTCTTGCCTGCGGTAGCGGATCAGCACCGCGCCGTAGAATTTCGAATTGCCGCCGACATAGTAGTAATTGCCCGGGTTGAAAGGCGCTCCCCCTGCCTCGAGCCACATCTCCTTCGGCCGGTAGTGGCCATCGACGAAGATCGCGCGGGTGTCGCGTGTGTGCGGCGTTGCCGGCAGTGGTTCGCCGCGCTCCAGCATCAGGATCGAGGCGCCGCTGCCGGCTAGGCCGGAGGCGATCGTGGCGCCGCCAATGCCGGAGCCGATGATGACGATGTCGGGATTTGTCATGGCCGTCAGCCGATGCGTTTCTCGGTCGCCGGATCGAAGAACACCGCCTTGGTCAGATTGAAGGCGAGCGGCGTGACCGTGCCGGGCTGGATTTTGGCATCGGCGCGCAGCCGCGCCACCACCGCCTTGCCGCCGAGATTGGTGACCGCGAACGTATCCGAGCCGGCCGGCTCGATGACCTCGATGTGACAGTCGGCGCGGGCGATGTTCGAGGCGTTGCGTTCGGCCCCTTCGGGATCGGTCAGTGCTTCCGGGCGGACGCCGAAGATGATCGGTTTTCCCTGGAATGCCGAAAGACCGGCCGGTGCATTGCCCAGCGGCAGCGAGATCGGCTGGCGCGCCTCGCGCTCCATGACGACGGAGATGCCGCTGCCGTTGCTGCCGATCGTCGCCGGGATCAGGTTCATCGCCGGCGAGCCCATGAAGTCGGCAACAAACAGGTTGACCGGATTGTTATAGATTTCGGCCGGCGTACCGAACTGCTGCACCTCGCCGTCGCGCATCACCGCGATCTTGGTGGCCAGCGTCATCGCCTCGATCTGGTCGTGGGTGACGTAGACGATGGTGGTGCCGGTGGTGGCGTGCAGGCGCTTGATCTCGATGCGCATGTCGACGCGCAGCTTGGCATCGAGATTGGACAAAGGCTCGTCGAACAGGAACAGCTTCGGATCGCGCACCAGCGCCCGGCCCATGGCGACGCGCTGGCGCTGGCCGCCGGAAAGCTGGCTTGGCTTGCGCTTCAGCAAATGGCCGATCTGCAGGACTTTCGCCACCTTGTCGATGGCCTTCTGGCGCTCGCCGGCCGGCACGCCGCGCATCTCCATGCCGAAGGCGATATTGCCGGCCACCGTCATATTCGGATAGAGCGCGTAGCTCTGGAAGACCATGGCGATGTCGCGCTTGGAGGGGTGGAGATCGTTGATCGTGCGTCCGTCGACGCGGATTTCGCCTTCGGTGATGGTTTCCAGGCCGGCAATGGTGTTGAGCAGCGTGGACTTGCCGCAACCGGAAGGCCCGACCAGCACGAGGAAGCCGCCCTTTTCCAGGTCGAGGTCGATGCCTTTCAGGATCTCGACCGCTCCGAAACGCTTCTTCAGCCCGTCAATTTCCAGAAAAGCCATGCGATTATCCTTTGACGGCGCCGGCCATCAGGCCGCGCACGAAATAGCGGCCGGCGAGCACATAGACGAGGAGCGTCGGCAGCGCGGCGATCATCGCCGCCGCCATGTTGACGTTGTATTCGACGACGCCGGTCGAGGTGTTGACGACGTTGTTCAGCGCCACCGTCATCGGCATCACATCGCCTGAGCCGGCATAGGCGGAGGCAAACAGGAAGTCGTTCCAGATGTTGGTAAACTGGTAGATCACCGTCACCACGATGATCGGTAGCGAATTGGGCATCATGATGCGCCGGAAGATCTGGAAGAAGCTGGCGCCGTCGATCTGGGCCGCCTTTACCAACTCGTTCGGAAACGCTTCGTAATAATTGCGAAAGAACAGGGTGGTGAAGCCGATGCCGTAGACGACGTGAACGAACACCAGGTTCACCGTCGGATTGCCGAAGCCGAAGGTGAGGCCGGTCGCGTTCTGCAGCTTGACGCCGAACCGGCCGAGGCTGCCGAGGATCGTTGCCATGGGCAGGAGGACGGACTGGAACGGGATGAAGCAGGCAAAAAGCATCAGCCCGAACACAAGAGTCGCCCCGCGGAAGCGCCACTTCGTCAGCACATAGCCGTTGAGTGCACCGAGCAGGGTCGAGATGATGACGGCCGGAACCACCATCTTGATCGAGTTCCAGAAATAGCCCTTCATGCCGACGCAGGTGAGACCCGAGCAAACTTCGCTCCACGCCCTTATCCAGGGTGCGAAGGTCGGTGCCTGCGGCAGCGCCAGCATGTTGCCGTTCTGGATTTCGTCCATGGTCTTGAACGAGGTCACCAGCATGACGAACAGCGGCATCAGGTAGAACAGCGCGAACAGCGCCAGCAGCCCGTAAATGACGATACGGTTGACCGTCCTGGCGCTGATACCGCCAGTGTTCTGGCGAGCAGGAGTGGCTATGGCGCTCATCGCGGCTTCTCCCGAAGCTCGGAATAGAGATAGGGAACGATGATCGCGGTGATGGTCATCAGCATGATCACGGCGCTGGCCGAGCCGACGGCCATTTCGTTGCGCTTGAAGGTGTACTCATACATGAAATTGGACGGCAGCCAGGCTGAACCGCCCGGCCCGCCGCTGGTCAGCGCGACGACCAGATCGTAGGATTTGATGGCGAGGTGCGCGAGCACGATCAAGGCCGACAGGAAGATCGGCCGCAGCAGCGGGATGACGATGCGACGGTAGAGCTGGAAGGTGGTGGCGCCGTCGATCTGCGCCGCCTTCAGGATCTCGCCGTCAATGCCGCGCAGGCCGGCCAGGAACATCGCCATGATGAAGCCCGATGCCTGCCAGACGCCGGCGATGACCACCGTGTAGATGACGAAATCCTTGTTCTTGATCCAGTCGAAATGGAAGCTCGTCCAGCCCCATTGGTGCAGCGTCTGCTCGAGGCCGAGGCCGGGGTCGAGAAACCATTTCCAGGCAACGCCGGTGACGATGAAGGACAGCGCCATCGGGTAGAGATAGATCGGCCGCAGCACACCTTCGCCGCGGATCTTCTGGTCGAGCAGGATCGCCAGCAACAGGCCGAGCGCCAGGCAGATGGAAATGTAGAGGAAGCCGAAAATCCCCATATTGGTGATCGATGTGTACCAGGAGGACGGCGGATCGCTTTCGAAGGTCCAGCGCCATAGCCGCTGATAGGCGCGTGGCCCGGTGATGGCGTAGGAGGGAAAGGTCTTGGAGTTGGTGAAGGACAGATAGATCGTCCACAGGATGAAGCCGTAGACGAAGACGACGGTGGCGGCGAAGCTTGGCGCCAGCACGAGCTTCGGCAGCGCGTCCTGAAGGCGTGAGCGCACCGTGGCGCCCGGACGGGCATCGTGCTCCGGCGTCAGCGTGATACTGGTTTCAGCAACTGTGCTCATCTGTCCATTCCGTATCGCGGGTCCGGAATTCTGCTGTCGCGGCCTCTGCGGCACGAAAGCGTGCCGGTCGGCGCAACCGCAAACCCCACCGCAGAGGACTCTCCCCGGCTTGCGCCGGGGAGATCATTCACATCGACGGGCGCTTACTTGGCGTCTTCGATCGCGCTGACCAGTTGGGTCACGGCCTCGTCCGAGGTCTTGATCTGGCCGTGGACGAATTTCGAGACGACATCCTTGTAGGCGTTGGCAACCGCCGGAGGCGCGCCATAGCCCTGCGCCAGCGAACCGAACAGCGTGCCGCCTTCATTGGCGGCCTTCAGGTCGGCCATGCCCTTCTTGCCGCAAGCGTCGAAATCGGTGTCCGGCACGTCGGTGCGGGCCGGAACAGAGCCCTTGACGACGTTGAAGGCCGACTGGAAGCTCTTCGACAGCGTGGCGGTGGCCAGGGCGATCTGGGCGGCCTTGCGGTCCTCCGGAACGTTGAACATGCCGAACATGTCGGAGTTGTAGACGACGCTGCCGTCGGTGCCCGGGAAGCGGTAGCACAGGAAGTCGGTGCCCGGGACCTTCTTGGCGGCGTTGAATTCGCCCTTGGCCCAGTCACCCATCACCTGCACCAGCGCATCGCCCTTGATGACCATGGCGGTGGCGAGGTTCCAGTCCCGGCCCGAGAAGTTCGGGTCGACATAGGTGACGAGCTTGGCGAGGTTGTCGAACGACTTCTTCATCGTATCGGACTTCAGCGACTCCTCGTCGAGGTCGTTGAAGGCCTTCTTGTAGAACTCGGGCCCGCCGGTCGACAGCACGACCGAGTCGAACATGGTGGCTTCCTGCCAGTTCTGGCCGCCCAGCGCCAGCGGGATGACGCCCGCCGCCTTGGCCTTGTCGAGCAGCGCGATGAAGTCGTCGAAGGTCTTGGGCTCGGTGCCGCCGATCTTGTCCATCACCGCCTTGTTGATCCACAGCCAGTTGACCGAGTGGACGTTGACAGGGGCCGCGACCCACTTGCCGTCATAGACTGCAAATTTCTGCAAGGCCGTTGGAACGGACTTGTCCCAGCCTTCCTTCTTCGCCGTCTCGGTCAGGTCGCCCATGACGCCGGCGGCGGCATAGTCGAGCACGGTGTAGCCGAGCATCTGCGAGGCGGTCGGGTAGTTGCCCGCTGCCACCATCGCCTTCAGCGCGGTCATGGCGGCGTCGCCGCCGCCGCCGGCCACCGGCACGTCCTTCCAGGCAAAGCCTTCCTTGGCCAGATCCTGCTTGAGCACGTTCAGCGCGGCAGCTTCGCCGCCCGACGTCCACCAATGCAGCATCTGGACTTCCTTGACGTCCTCGGCATGGGCCGCGAACGCAACGCCCGATGCGAGAGCCGTCCCGATTAGCAGTTTGCGCAACATGTACTTCCTCCCTTGTTGAACTTACACGACCGGCGGATGCCCACCGGGTTCTTCCCAACTCAGCCGACCCACCATCCGGTGCGCTGGCCGCGATGAAACTGGATTGTCTTTTCTTCTGTATAATCCTCGACGGCGCGCTTGCCGAGTTCGCGTCCGAGACCGGACTGCTTGTAGCCGCCGAAAGGCAGTTCGGGGTAACCCTCCATGAACGTGTTCACCCAAACGGTTCCCGAACGAACATTCCGCGCCACCGACATGCAGGTATCAATACTGGCGCTCCACACGCCCGCCGACAGACCATAGGGCGTGTTGTTGGCGATGTGCAACGCCCTTTCAATCGATCCAAAAGTCAGCACCGAGAGCACCGGACCGAACACTTCCTCGCGCGCAATGGCCATGTCTTCGGTGACGTCGCCAACGATGGTCGGATCAAGATACTGGCCGCCGCTCGAAGCAAGCTGCTTGCCGCCGCAATAGATCCGGCTGCCGTCGTTTTCCGCGGCCGTCACGTAGCCGGTGACCTTGGCCACATGGTCGGCGGAGATCATCGCGCCGACCTTGGTGCGGTCGTCGAGCGGGTCGCCAACAATCACCTTGGCGGTGAGTGCTTTGACGGCGCCGAGGAACTCGTCGGCGATCGCCTCATGAACGATCAGCCGGCTGCCGGCATTGCAGCACTCGCCGGCATTGAAGAAGCCACCGAATACCGCCGCGTCGGCGGCCGCCTCAAGGTCGGCATCGGGAAAGACGATCTGGCCGTTCTTGCCGCCGAGCTCCATCGAGACTTTCTTCAGCGAGTTGGCGGCAGACGCCATGGTCATCCTGCCGACGCGGGTGGAGCCGGTGAACGACACCATCTCGACCAGCGGATGGCTGACCATCGGTGCGCCGACATCAGCGCCCAACCCGGCAAGGATGTTGACGACGCCGTCCGGCAGGCCGGCCTGCATCAGGATCTCGCCGAGTACGAAAGTCGAGGCCGAGGTCATCTCGCTCGGCTTGACCACCGCCGTGCAGCCGGCGGCGAGCGCGAAGGGCAGTTTCTGGCTGACGATAAGGAACGGAAAATTCCATGGCGTGATGATCGAGACGACGCCGATCGGTTCGCGCAGCACGACACCGAGCATGGCGTCGCCGAGATTGGCGTAGCTTTCGCCGTGAAGCGTGCGGGCGAGTGCGGCGGCATAGCGCCAGATATCGACGGCGCCGCCGATCTCGCCGCGCGCCTGGGCAATCGGCTTGCCGGATTCCAGTGCGTCGAGCCGGGCAATCTCGTCCAGCCGCGCCTCGATCAGGTCAGCCGCCTTGAGCAGGATCGTGGCGCGTTCGGCTGCCTTCATGCGCGGCCACGGGCCGGTCTCGAAGGCCTTGTGCGCGGCCTGTACTGCCGCCTCTACATCCGCCGCGCCGGCCTGTGCATAGCGCGAGACGGTGAAGCCGTGGCCGGGGCTGCTGCGCTCCAGTGTGCGGCCGTCCTGGGCATCGACGAACTTGCCGGCGATCAGCAGCCGATAGCTTTTCGGCGCTGCGGCTGCCTCGGCGGGCATGGCGATGTTGAGAGGCGCGTTCATGTGAGTTTCAGGTTCCTAAGATCTTGAGAACGCCGGTTTCTGCTTGGCTTTGAAAGCCTTGATGCCGGCCCTGAGATCGCTTGTCAGCGCGATGAAGCCGCTGGCCAGCGCTTCGGTCGCGGCAGCACTCTCTTCGCCCTCGGCGATGGCAATCATCAGCTTGGCGGCTTCGGTCGCGAGCGGCCCGCGCTCGGCGATCTTGCCGGCCCAGGCCTTGGCTTCGGCGAACGCCTTGCCGGTCTCGACCACCCGGTCGACAATCCCCAGAGCAAGAGCCTCGGCCGCCAGAAACACCTCGCCGCCGAGCGCCATCCGCCGCACCGCCTGCGCACCGAAGCGGCGCACGGCGCGCTGTGTGCCGGACCAGCCGGGAACGACACCGATCGAGGTCTCGGGGAAACCCAGCTTCACCTGTGTTTCCGCCACGCGAAAGTCGCAAGCCGCCGCCAGTTCCAGCCCACCGCCCAGCGCATGGCCGGCAAGAATGGCGATCGTCGGCTGCGGCAGCCGCGCCAGCCGATCAAAGACGCGGTGGCCGTAGCGAACCCATTGCACCTGGAAATCGGCGGCGCTCATTTCCGCCCACGCCTCGACGTCGCCGCCGGCGCAAAAGCCCTTGCCTTCGCCACAGACCAGCACGACGCGGACGCTGTCCGCCGCCTCGGCTTCGTCGAGTGCTGCTTCCAGCGCCCGCAGCATTGGGACGTCGAGGGCGTTGAATTTCTCCGGCCGGCGCAGCGTGACAAGGCCGATGGCGCCGTCGGTGTCAAAGGTGACGAGGGGCTCAGCCATGGGCGCCTCCAAGCGAGGCGCCACCGTTGAGCGACAGGCCGATCGGCCGGTCCCGGTAGAGCGCATCCGGCGTCACTTTGAGATCGTTGGCTACGGCGAGCGGGATCTCGGCCTGCGCCAGCACATCGCGCTCGAGGTCGATGCCCGGCGCCAGCTCGGTCACCATCAGCCCTGCTGGCGTCAGCTTCATCACGCAGCGCTCGGTGACATAAGTGATGTCCTGTCCCTGCGCGACGGCACGCTTGCCCGAGAAGGAGATATGCTCGACCTCGCCGACGACTTTCTTGACCTTGCCCTCCTGGTCGATGCGGATGCCGCCATCAGCAAGCGACAGCTTGGCGCCGGCATTGAAGAAACCGGAAAAGACGATCTTCTTCGCCCGCGCGGTGATGTCGACGAAGCCGCCGGCGCCGGCTGTGACGTGGGGCCGCGCTGAGAGCCTGGACACATTGACAGAGCCGTGGCGGTCGATCTGCAGGAAGGACAGCAGCGAGGCGTCGAAGCCGCCAGCCTGGAAATAGATGAACTGGTGCGGCGAGGGCATGAAGGCGTCGGCGTTCGACGAGCAGCCGAACTTGAAGTCGAGCAGCGGCACGCCGCCGACCGCGCCCTGTTCGATGACCCAGGTGACCTTGCCGTGCTGACCTTCCTCGAGCAGGATGCGCGGCACATTGGCCGAGATGCCGAAGCCGATATTGACCGCCATGCCGTCGGCAAGCTCCATGGCGACGCGGCGCGCAATGACCTTCTGGACGTTCATCTCGGCGTTGCGGAAACTCGACAGCGGCCGGAAGATCTCGCCGGAGATGGCCGGATCGTAAGGCGTCAGCGTCGTCTGCAACTGGTCGGGCGCCACGACGATATGGTCGACCAGCACGCCGGGCACGCGCACGTCGTGCGGCTTCAGCGTGCCGTTCTCGACGACGCGCTTGACCTGCGCGATGACGATGCCGCCATTGTTGCGGGCGGCCAGCGCCTGTTCGAGGCCGCCGAGATAGGCACCCTCATGCTCATAGGTAAGGTTGCCGCGCTCGTCCGCGGTGGTGGCGCGGATGATCGCGACCTGCGGCACGATCGAGCGGAAATAGAGCCATTCCTCGCCGTCGAACTGCTGCACCGAAACGATCGGCTCGCTGGCGGCCGCGTTCATGGCGCAACCCTGATGGCGCGGGTCGGCAAAGGTATCGAGCCCGACCTTGGTCAGCACGCCGGGACGCTTGGCGGCGGCCTCGCGATGCATGTCGAACAGGATGCCGGACGGCACGTTGTAGGCGGCGACCGAATTGTCGCCGATCATCTTCCAGATCTGCGGTGGCTCGGAAGATGACGGGCCGGAGGGATACGAACCGCACAAAGTGCGCTTCAACAGGCCGGGCTTGGCTAAGTGATCGATGCCCTTGATGCCGTACATGTCACCAGCGGCGATCGGGTGCAGCGTCGTTATGTCCCTGGGATGGCCTTCGGCATCGAAGCGCTCGCCGATGGCGGCCAGCACCGCGTCCGGACAGCCGAGGCCGCTCGACGATGACACGGAAACGACCATGCCATCCCTGATCAGGCCGGCAGCCTCAGCCGCTGAAACGAGCTTGCTCACGCGGCGCTCCCGAGCTTCGGGTCGATGGTAACGGCGTTGCCGGACCTGGCCGATTGCAATGCCGCCTCGGCTGCGGTCAGTGACCAGACGCCGTCCTCGCCGGTGGCGGAAGGCTGGCCGTCGCCACGGATCGCCGCGTGGAATTGGCGCAGCGAACGGGCATAGAGGTCCTCGCGGTCGAAGCTCAATTCCTCCTCGCCCTTTGCCGTTCGAAGCAACACCGAGCCAAGCGGCTTCTGCGTCATCACATCCTTGCCGATCAGCGAGCCTTCGCTGCCATGCACCTCGAAGCCGGTGCCGGCGAATTTTGTCGTGAAGCCCTCATGCGACTGGGCAATCACCCCCGATCCGAAGCGCCAGAGACACATGGCGCCGTCTTCCAGCTCGCCGGCCGCCATGCCGGCCGATTGCGTGAAGGCCGAGATCTCGACCGGATCGTCGCCGAGGACGAAGCGCAGCGTATCGGCATCGTGGACGGTGATGTCGAGCACCACGCCGCCGCCGGCGTCCGGCCTGGTGATGCGCCAGCCCTGCAGGTTTTCCGGCAGATAGACGGAGTGGAAGACGCGCGCAGCGATCGGCCTGCCGATGCGGCCGGCAGCGATCGCTTCGCGCATCGCGCGGTGCGAGCCCGCATTGCGCAGATGGTGATTGGTGCCGAGCACGACGCCGGCGGCCCTGGCCGCGGCGACCATCTCGCGGGCGTCGGCGCTGGTCAGCGCCAGCGGCTTTTCGCACAGCACATGCTTTCCCGCCTCGATGGCGGCGAGTGCCTGTTCGAGATGCAATTCGTTGGTGGTCGAGATGTAGACGGCGTCGATATCGGAGCCGAGCAATTCATCAAGCGTCGCGACCGCCGCCGGAATGCGGTTTTCGCAGGCATAGGCGGTGGCGCGCTCCGGGCTGGAGCTCATCACCGCGGCGATCTCGCCGTCCTTCTGCGCGCGGATGGCGCCGATCATGAACTGTCTTGCGATCGTGCTGGCGCCGATCAGCCCCCAACTGACGGTCATGCCGCGTCCCCCATTCCTGCGCAGCCATGCTCCTTGCGATCGGGGCCGCAGCTTTCCCTGACCACCAGGTTGACGGCACCGATATGATCCTCGGCGCGCGTGGTGCGCGACTGGATCATCTTCAGCACGACGTGGGCGGCGCGCTCGCCGAGTCCGGCGGTGTTCACCGCGACACTGGTGAGCGCCGGCATGTAGTGCTCGGCCTCGGCCACGTCGTCGAAGCCGACGACGGCAAAGTCCGCGCCTGGCTCCAGGCCGCGCTTGCGCAGCGCCAGCAAGACGCCGAAGGCGACCGCATCGTTGAAGCAAAGAGCCGCGGTCGGCGGCGCGGCCATGGCAAGCGCGGTTTCCAGGCAGGCAATGCCGCCCTTGCGGCTGGTTTCGCCCTCGAAGACCAGCCTGTCGGCTGGCGCGATGCCGAGCGCTTCACAGGCCTCGCGAAAGCCGCCCAGCCGCTCGTGATAGACGACAAGATCGGATGAGCCGCCGAAGAAGGCCACCCGGCGATGGCCCTTGCCGATCAGATGGGCGGTGGCGAGATAGGCGCCGCGATGATTGTCGGGCGTGATCACCGGGATGCGGCTTTCGGGAAGCCGGCGCATGACGAAGACGACCGGAACGCCTGCGGTCTCAAGGCGACGGAACGCGCCGGGCGTGGTGCCGCGCGCTGGCGACACGACGAGCCCGGCGACACCCTGCTCCATCAGCGATTTCAAAACCTCTTCCTGGCGCACCGGGTTTTCAGCGGTATTGGCGATGAAAGGCACGACGCCGGCCGACTGGAAGACGCGCTCCATGCCGACCGCCAGTTCGGCGAAAAACGGATTGGTGAGATCGTTGATGACCATGCCGATGACGTTGGAATGGGCCTTGCGCAGATTGGCAGCGCCGCGGTTGTAGACATAGCCGACATCCTCGATCGCCTTGCGCACCTTGAGCGCGGTTTCGGGCCGGATCAGCCCGCTGCCTTGCAGCACCAGCGATACAGTCGATTTGGACACGCCCGCCTCACGGGCGATGTCGAGTATCGTTGCCTTGGCCCGGCTGGCCATCCAGATCTGTCCTCCCGATGGTTTCTTATGCGATTTATTGGAACGATCTAATCCCTGCGGCGCATTTGAGTCAATCGGGTTTTTGCGAACCCGGGAAAAATGCGGCTCAGCGGGCGCAATCCTTCGGCAAGTGAGGCTGTCACCTGCTGCGATGCAGCAAATTGAGCTGCACGAAGGCAGGGTGGCAAAGTATCTTGATTTATTGGAACGTTCCATTTATTAGGCGTTGGGAAGGGAGAGAGCCATGGACATCACCTTGCCCGGGGAAGGCGGCGGCCGTGTCCGCTACCGGCTTGTCGGCCAGCCGGTGCAGCCCGTGGCCGGCGCGCGGTTTTCGCGTATCGCCTACGCCGCCGCCCATGTCGTTGCCGATCCCCTCGCCATGACCGATCCGTGGTCGAGGCCGGCGGTCGACTGGGACAGGACAATGGCGTTTCGCCGTCACCTTTGGCGGCTCGGCTTCCGTGTCGCCGAGGCGATGGACACCTCTCAGCGCGGCATGGGTTTCGATTGGGCAAACGCCAGGGAATTGATCCGCCGCTCCATTATCGAGGCGCGGAGCGTCGAGGGCGCCGATCTTGCATCGGGCGCCGGCACCGACCATCTGGCGCCGGGGGCCGCCAGCACGCTCGACGATGTAATCGCGGCCTATGAAGAGCAACTCGGCTTCATCGAAGGGCTTGGCGGCAAGGCGATCATGATGGCCAGCCGGGCGCTGGCGGCGATCGCCAAAGGCCCCGACGATTATGTCAGCGTCTACGACCGCATCCTGTCCCAGGCCTCCGGCAAGGTCATCCTGCACTGGCTGGGCGACATGTTCGACCCGGCGCTGAAAGGCTACTGGGGCAGCAGTGATTTCGAAACCGCCCTCGAGACGGTGGTCGCGATCATCGAACGCCATGCCGGCAAGGTCGAGGGCATAAAGATATCGTTGCTCGATGCCGGCAAGGAGATTGCCCTCAGGGACCGCCTGCCCGAGGGCGTGGTGATGTTCACCGGCGACGACTTCAACTACCCCGAGCTGATCGCCGGCGACGGCGACAGACATTCGCATGCGCTGCTCGGCATTTTCGATGCCATCGCGCCGGTCGCCAATGCGGCGCTGGCAAAGCTGGCCGACGACGACCGCGCCGGCTATGACACGCTGATGGCCCCGACAGTGCCGCTGTCGCGCAAGATCTTCGAGGCGCCGACCGAATACTACAAGGCCGGCATCGTCTTCATGGCATGGCTGAACGGCCATCAGGAGCATTTTTCGATGATCGGCGGCATGCAATCGGCGCGCGGCATCCGTCACTATGCCGATGTCTTTCGCCTTGCCGACCAGGCAGGATTGCTGGCCGAGCCGGAGCTTGCCATTGCCAGAATGACAAGCCTCTGCGCGGTAGCGGGCGTCTGATCGCAAACGCTGCGGCGTCCGATCCAAGCCCAGGTTCGGTAGCTTTGCGATTTGCCTTGTCTGGGCAAATCTGTATGCGGTATGCGTCCAACAGAGAAGCCGATCCGGCGCTCGGCCGGCCAACCGGCAAAGCTGCCGTTCCGCATTGGGGTAAGCTGATGACCTTCGACCTTCAGGGCAAGCGCGTTTTCGTGGCCGGACATCGCGGCATGGTCGGCTCGGCAATCCTGCGCAGATTGGCCGACGAGGATTGCGAGGTCCTGACCGCCTCGCGCGCCGAGCTCGATCTTCTCGACCAAGCCGGCGTGCGCCGCTGGATGGCCGACCGCAAGCCGGATGCAGTGGTGATGGCGGCGGCCAAGGTCGGCGGTATCCTGGCCAACAACAGGCTTCCCGTCGATTTTCTGCAGGACAACCTCGTCATGCAGAACAATGTCATCGACAGCGCCTTCCGCAATGAGGTGCAGAAGCTGCTGTTTCTCGGTTCATCCTGCATCTATCCCAAATTCGCGGCGCAGCCGATCTCCGAAGACGCCTTGCTGACCGGGCCGCTCGAACCCACCAACGAATGGTATGCGATCGCCAAGATCGCCGGACTGAAACTGTGCCAAGCCTATCGGCGCCAGTACGGCGTCGACTACATCTCGGCGATGCCGACCAATCTCTACGGTCCGGGCGACAATTTCGACCTCAATTCAAGCCATGTCGTGCCCGCCCTGATGCGCAAGGCGCACGAGGCCAGGCGCGCCGGCCGCAAGAGCCTGGAGGTGTGGGGATCGGGCACGCCGATGCGCGAATTCCTGCATGTCGACGACGCCGCCGACGCGCTGGTCTGGCTGCTGAAGAATTATTCGGGCGACAGCCACATCAATGTCGGCTCTGGGGAAGACATCACGATTGCCGACCTTGCCCGCACCATCGTGTCGGTCGCCGGCGCCGATGCGACGATCACATTCGATGCGACGAAGCCGGACGGCACGCCGCGCAAGCTGATGGACGTATCGCGCCTGTTCGCCACCGGCTGGCGCCCACGCTATTCGCTGCGCAGCGGCTTGGAACAGACCTATGCCTGGTTTCTGGAGCACGTCGAGACCGGCGATCTGCGCCTCGGCGCGGCCTGAGGCTGGTATTGGCCGGGAACGTCAGTCGACGAAAAAATACCGACGGCCAATTGAGGATTATCTGGATGGTGGGCGTGACAGGGATTGAACCTGTGACCCCTGCAATGTCAATGCAGTGCTCTCCCGCTGAGCTACACGCCCATCCGAAGCCGCGCATACACCATTTTTGGTTCGGCACGTCAATAGCGGGAAAAGGGAAAGAATGGCTGGCTTGTCTCTTTGTTTTGACGCAATTCCGGACGGAAAACCGCCTCACACTTTTCCTGGAATTGCTCTAGTCGATCAAGACGCGACAAAAAGCGCGTCAGGCGGCCTGCAGCATCTTTTCGACTTCGTTGACGAGGTCGCGCAGGTGGAACGGCTTCGATAGCACCTTGGCATCTTTCGGCGCCTTGGAATCAGGGTTCAGCGCGACGGCGGCGAAGCCGGTGATGAACATCACCTTGAGGTCGGGATCGATCTCGGTGGCGCGGCGGGCGAGCTCGATGCCATCCATCTCGGGCATGACGATGTCGGTCAAAAGCAGCGAAAAAGGTTCCTCGCGCAGCCGCTCATAGGCACTGGCGCCATTGTCGAAATCGCTGACCTGATAACCGGCGCGCTCCAGCGCCTTGACGAGGAACCGGCGCATGTCGTCGTCGTCTTCCGCCAGCAGAATGCGTGCCATCTTGTCCCGTCCGAATCACCCAACCGACAATGCCGTGCGGCAAGCCCGTTAACCATGCTGTATATGAGGAGGTGACGGTAAACATCAAGTGAACGTTGGCGGCACAATCCTGATTTGGCTGGCACTTCGGCGGCTGGACATGCGGGCGGCGAGGTGGCACTTTCCTATCATGATGCATTGGTATTTCCGGGTTCCTTCAAATTGAAAACGGCAGCCGAGGATTTTTCGGTCGTTCCACCCTTCGAAATCCGATCGGGCGCAGAACAGCGCGTTCCCTTCCTCTTCAACTCGCCGCATAGCGGCCGCTACTATCCGGACCGGTTCATGGCGATGGCCAAGCTGGACCGCAACGCCATCCGCCGCTCCGAGGACTGCTATGTCGAGGAATTGTTCGGCGGTGCCGTCGCGCTCGGGGCGCCGATGCTGGCGGCAAACTTCCCGCGCGCCTATCTCGACGTCAACCGGGAGCCGTGGGAACTCGACCCGCGCATGTTCGCCGAACCGGTGCCGTCATTCTGCAACATCCGCTCGGCGCGGGTGGCCGGCGGGCTAGGCACCGTGCCCAAGCTGGTCGGCGAGGGGCTCGACATCTATTCCGGCCGCTTGCCGCTGGCGGAAGCCGTGGCGCGCATCGAAGCGGTCTACAAGCCCTATCACGAGACGCTGAAACGGCTTTTGACCAGAACCCATGCGCGCTTCGGCTACGCCGTGCTGATTGATTGCCACTCGATGCCGGCAAGCATAAGGGTCGGCGACAGCGGATTGCGTCCGGATTTCATCGTCGGCGATCGGTTCGGCATTTCCGCCGCGGCGGCGTTGACCGAGACGGCGATCGGCCTGCTCACCGGCATGGGCTACAGCGTCGCCCACAACAAGCCCTATGCCGGAGGCTTCATTACCGAGCACTATGGCCGCCCGGTGCGCCATCTGCATGCGTTGCAGATCGAGGTCAATCGCGGGCTCTACATGAATGAGCGGACGTTCCAGAAATCGGCCGGTTTCGATGCGCTGGCCGACGATCTGGCGCGGTTTTCGGCCGAGCTGATGGCAATGCCGGATCATCATTTCGTCGATCTGCCGTTGGCTGCCGAATAGCGCCGGAATCGCGGCATTCGCCGCTCATGCGGCAGCGTAAAAAAAGACCGCATCGTTTGCACGACACGGTCGAAGTCTAGGGAGGAAACGCCCAAGGAGGGCATGGACAGGAACCCCTGTCCGAGAACAAACGTATTGTGCGCTGCACAAATGTCAAGGCGCGTTCCGGCTTTTTTAATTCACTGTGAAGTGGAAATTGCATTTCCGTGATGACTGCGTTGCATTTGAGCAACAGTTGGCATCGTGTGAAAGGCTCTGAACGCCCTTGTTTCGGCATAAAAACCCTTGTTTCGGCATAAAACCGTAGGCAAACGGGCATCTCAGACATGCTGGAGCGGGAGAATCAGTTGGACGTCAGCATCGAGTTCATACGGCGCATCGCGCGGGCCGCTGCAGCCGAGACCTTGCCGCGCTTCCGCAATCAGGGCGCGGTCGCCAACAAGGAGCACGGCAGCTTCGACCCGGTCACCGAAGCCGACCGTGAGGCCGAGCGCGCCATCCGGGCGCTCATCAACGCGCAATACCCCGATCACGGAATTCTCGGCGAGGAACATGGCAGTGAAAACATCTCCAGCCGGCATGTCTGGGTGATCGATCCGATCGATGGCACACGCGCCTTTATTTCCGGCCTGCCGGTATGGGGCACGCTGGTCGGACTGACGGTCGACGGCGATGCCGTCGCCGGCATGATGTCGCAGCCCTTCACCGGCGAACTGTTCTACGCCAATGCCTCCGGCTCGCATTATGAAGGTCCGGGTGGCCCGCGAAAACTCACGACGCGCAAGACGACGAATCTCGCCGAGGCGACGCTGTTCACCACCACGCCGGCGCTGTTCAAGGGCGACGCGCGTCTGCGCTATGACCTGTTCGAGAAACAGGTCCAGCTCGCCCGCTACGGCACCGACTGCTACGCCTTCGCCATGGTGGCGGCGGGCAGCGTCGATATCGTCGCCGATCCCGGGTTGAAGCCCTACGACATCGTCGCACTGATCCCGATCATCGAGAAGGCGGGCGGCGTTGTCACCACCTTCGAAGGCGGGCCGGCGGAAAACGGCGGCGACATCCTGGCGGCGGCGACACCGGAGCTGCACGCAGCAGCAATGGCGGCGCTGCGCGGCTGAGATTGGGCATTGCTGCCCAGGCGAGATCGTTGCCATACCTCCTGACAGGATGATGTCAGGCGGCATGCGCTATGAAACGCTGTCAGCCGGGGAGGACCATAGATGCCGACGCAGCCAGCAGCCAGCCATTCCGATGCTCCGGCGGAGGGGCGGAGCGATTTCGATTTCTTCTTCGGGCGCTGGACCGTCGGCCATCGAAGATTGCAGAAGCGGCTGCAGGGCGACAGCAACTGGGATGTGTTTGGCGGCACGTGCGACGTGCGGCCGATCCTTGGCGGCCTCGGCAATGTCGACGACAATTGGATTGAATTGCCCGACGGGCCCTATCGCGCCGCCACCCTGCGGACCTTCGACCCGGCGGCGAGGCAATGGTCGATCTGGTGGATCGACGGCCGCAATCCGTCGACCATCGATGTTCCGATGCGCGGCACTTTCGTGTCGGGCGTCGGCACGTTCCTGTGCGAAGACGTGTTCGACGGCCGGCCGATCCAGGTCCGCTTCCTGTGGTCGCGGATCACGGACAGGTCGGCACGCTGGGAGCAGGCCTTTTCGCCGGACGGCGGCAAGACATGGGAGACCAACTGGATCATGGATTTCGCCCGCATGAGCTGAAGCCGGACAAGGTATGTGGCTCAGACGTCACCGGTTCCGGGGATGAAGGCGTCAAATGCGGCAAGCAGCTGCTCGCGATAGAGGTCGGCTTCCTGGAGGATCTCATGGCGGGCGCCGTCGATCATCAGCAACGAGCCGACACGCAGACGTCTGGCATAGGTTTCGACTGCCCTGGTTGAGACGACCTGATCGGCGCCGGCGGCGATCATCAGCAAGGGAACCTGGATCTTGGCCATGAAATCCGGGTCGCTGATGATCAAGGACGCCTCCGCGGCCGCCTTCAGCCAGCGGATCGTCGGCCCGCCGAGCGCAAGCTGCGGATAGGTTTCGTAGATCAGCGTGTTGCGCCGATAGCGCGCCGGGTCGCTGGTCAGCTTGTTTATGGCGAAAGGCACTGTTTCCTTCGGCCGCGGACCCCATGCGGCATAGAGCCGGCCAAGGCCGAGCAGACAGAACAGCGAACAGATGCGGCGAACGGTTTTTATCGAAACCGGCAGGTCGGGCACGGTGAAGAACGGCGCGATCAGCACCATGCGGCGCACGCGGTTCGCCATTGAGGGCGCAGCGAGCAGCGCAATCACCGCCCCGGCCGAATGGGCCAATATGTAGTAGGGTCCCCGGCAATCGGGCAGGACGATCTCCTCGAAGAACTGCTCCAGATCGCCGGTATAGTCGAAGAAGCTCCTGACGTAGCCGCGCTGGCGGTCGCCGATCAGCCGGTCGGAAGCGCCCTGGCCGCGCCAGTCGAGGGTTGCCACGCCGAAGCCCCGGTCGGCAAGGTTGCGAATGGTCTCGAAATACTTCTCGATGCACTCGTTGCGGCCGGTCAGGACGACCACGGTGCCCTTCATCGGACGGCTAACCGCGGCAAACAGCCCATAGCGGATCTTGCTGCCGTCGCGCGTGGTGAAGAAGCCGCCGGCTGCGTTTTCCGGCAGGGGATTGCCTGGAGTTTCATGGAAGAGGGGGGTCTGGTGGAAGAGATCGGTCATACGGTGTTTGGTTTGGGGTCGATGCTGGCATGGGCGCAAGTCAGGCATAAACGCCCATGCGCCAAAAGCAAAGGAATTCGGGACGCCGGGGAATTCGGGACGCCGGGGAGGTCGACCCAAGGCAGCAAACAAGTAAGGCCGGAAGCAGCCTTGGGCATGCTCCCGGCCTCTGTCGACCCGGGAGGAAGGGACGTTACACCCGGTTCGGCCTCGTCGCGTCGCTTAATTCCGGCGACCTGTTCCTGATCTCGAGAACAGTTTTACTGCCGTCTGGCTGAACGCTCGCCGAAGCCGCGGTTCATCTGCCGTTCATCGGCATCGGAACGTGGTCCGGGACCGATGCGGTTCGGATGTGCGAAAATCTTGAAATGCCTTCGCCGGCTTCCCAAATTTATCGTGCGGCCGCCAATGTCGGGGCCGCTGGCCCATCCGGAACGCCTTCACGGGTTTCGCACCGGCCATACGCAAACCTTGTTGCTCAACAGGAGAACACACCATGCGTCACGTTGATTTTTCCCCGCTCTACCGTTCGACCGTCGGTTTTGACCGGCTGTTCACGATGCTCGATTCGCTTGCGCAGCCGGAAGGCCAGACCTATCCGCCCTACAACATCGAGCGTACGGGCGAGGATGCCTACCGCATCTCGATGGCTGTGGCCGGCTTCTCGGAAGATGAGATTTCGATCGAAGCCCACCGCAATGTGCTGACCGTCAAGGGTGAGCGCAAGGAGGAAGGCAATGGCGAAGGTTCCGAACTGCTCTATCGCGGTATCGCCAGCCGAGCCTTCGAGCGCCGCTTCCAGCTTGCCGATCACGTCGAGGTCATCGGCGCCGCGCTGAAGAACGGCCTGCTCTTCGTCGACCTCAAGCGCAACATCCCCGAAGAGCTGAAGCCGCGCAAGATCGCGATCACCTCGGCTCCGGCCAAGGCCAAGCAGATCGAGGCCAAGACCGCCGCCTAAGTCAGGCAGCTAACTCCCCCCGGGACGCCACCTCCTCGGGGAAAAGGGGCGGTGCAGCAATGCACTGCCCTTTTTTGCTGGCGGGTAAGGCTTGCTATCCGGCGAGCAGGTAGCCGAAACGGTCGACCTCGTCGGCCGTGGTCGCGAAGCTGGTGACGAAGCGATAGAGCGCTTCGTCCTCGCCGATATGGCCGTCGTAGCCGAGCGGTCTGTGCCAGTCGTAGAAAGCCGCGCCTGCCGCCTGCACTCTTTCGGCCTCGGCCTTTTTCATGACCGCGAAGACCTCGTTCGCCTGCGGCAGCCAGGCCAGCCGCGCTGAAGGGGAATCCTCGATCGCCGCGGCAAGCCGTGCCGCCATGGCATTGGCCTGCCGTGCCGCGTCGAGCCATAGCCCACCTCTGAAATAAGCATCGAATTGCGCGGCGATGAAGCGCGATTTCGAGAAGAGCTGGGCGGCGCGCTTGCGCAAAAAGGCCAATTCCTTGGCTCGGTCGAGGTCGAACAGCACGATCGCCTCGGCGCACCAGCAGCCATTCTTGGTGCCGCCGAAGGAGAGGATGTCGACGCCGTGCTTCCAGGTCATCTCCGCCGGCGTTGTTTCCAGAGCGACGAGCGCATTGGCAAAGCGAGCCCCGTCCATGTGTAGCGGCAGCCCGTGTTGCTTTGCGATCGCCGAAATCCTGGCGATTTCGTTGAGTGTGTAGACGGTGCCGACCTCGGTCGACTGGGTGATCGAAACGGCCATCGGCCGCCCGGAATGGACGTTTTCGGGTGCGAAACGGTCCACCGCCCGTTCCAGATTGCCGGCATCGATCTTGCCGAGTGCGCCGTCGACTGTATAAAGCCGCGAACCGCCGGTGAAATATTCCGGCGCACCGCATTCGTCCTCGATGACATGCGATTCGCGATGGCAGAAGGAAATGCCGCCTGGCTTGTTGTAAGCGGTCAGCGACAGCGAATTGGCAGCGGTACCGGTGGCCACGAAAAACACCGCGACCTCACGTTCGAAGATTTCATTGAAGCGCTGGTTAACTGCCGTGTCGAGGGCACCGTCGCCATAGGCCGTGGAGAAGCCGTCGGCATGGGCCGACAGGCCGGCAGCGATACGGGGATGGGCGCCTGCCCAATTGTCGGAAGCGAAAATCATGCGTCTGCCTATGCTGGGGAAATCAGTGCGAGCTTGGCCGCTTTCGCATGCCCGCTGCAAGGGGCAGATACCGAAAATCCGCTAAAGCCAGCGAAAGGCATGAGCGTACATACAGCGACTGAAGCTTACGCTGTCGCGGCGTTCCGCGCAATTTTCTGTCGCCAAAGCCTCAAGAATTTTGTGAATCGGTCTTGTATGCGCCGCAGATTTCTGTCATAAAAATTTAGGACAGTAGTGCTGTCTTATTTTGTCGCACAAAACTGGCCGCATTGGCATATGATTGGCCTCTGCGGCCGTTGCTGCGAGCGACAGCTAGACAGCCTGGCTCCAGCCTGTACGAATACCATATGCGAACGATGCGGAAAGCCGCACGGTCGGCAAGAATTTCGCAAGACGTGCCGCAAGAGTGAAAGGGGAGCCACGCGCTTCCCGACGGAAACCAGCGCCCGAAGGGGACGGAACGGAGGACAGGACGATGACGGATATGACGCCATCTGCGACGAAGGCCGCGCAGACGAAAGCGGCAGCCGTCAAAAATCCGTCCCTGACCAATATTGGGCGAACCAGCACCGGCTATGCCGCGCACGGCCTCTACGATCCGCGCAACGAGCATGATGCCTGCGGCGTCGGCTTCATCGTCAACATGAAGGGCGTAAAGTCGCACCAGATCGTCGAGGACGGCCTTGCCGTTCTCGAAAACCTGACGCATCGCGGCGCCGTCGGCGCCGATCCGCTGATGGGCGACGGCGCCGGCGTGCTGGTGCAACTGCCGGACCGCTTCTTCCGCGAGGAGATGGCCAAGCAAGGGGTCGAACTGCCGAAGCCTGGCCACTATGCCGTCGGCCACGTGTTCATGCCGCGCGACCCGGAGCTGCAGGCGCATATCGAAGGCATCATCGCCGAGGTGGCGCAACTCGAGGGCCAGCCGCTGCTCGGCTTTCGCGACGTGCCGGTCGATAATTCGTCGCTCTCAAAGGCGCCTGACATCGCCGCTTCCGAGCCAGTGCACCGGCAGGTGTTCCTGGGCCGCGGCGCCGAGATCGAGAATGACGACGATTACGAGCGGCGGCTCTACATCCTGCGCAAGGTCATTTCCGGCCGTATCCACGAAGAGACCAAAGGCGTCGACAACGGCTTCTATGTCGTCTCGATGTCGTCGCGGACCATCGTCTACAAAGGCATGTTCCTGGCCTATCAGGTCGGCGCTTACTACAAGGACCTCACCGACCCGCGTTTCGAGACGGCGCTGATCCTGGTCCACCAGCGCTTCTCGACCAATACGTTCCCGTCGTGGAAGCTGGCGCATCCCTACCGCATGGTCGCCCATAATGGCGAGATCAACACGCTGCGCGGCAACGTCAACTGGATGGCGGCACGGCAGGCCTCGGTCGATTCCGAACTGTTCGGCAACGACATCTCGAAGCTGTGGCCGATCTCCTATGAGGGGCAGTCGGACACCGCCTGCTTCGACAATGCGCTCGAATTCCTGACGCAGGGCGGCTATTCGCTCGCCCACGCCATGATGATGCTGATCCCGGAAGCCTGGGCCGGCAACAAGCTGATGGGGCAGGACCGCAAGGCCTTCTACGAGTATCACGCAGCGCTGATGGAGCCGTGGGACGGGCCGGCGGCGGTTGCCTTCACCGACGGCCGCCAGATCGGCGCCACGCTCGACCGCAATGGGCTGCGGCCGGCGCGCTACATCGTCACCGATGACGACCGCGTCATCATGGCTTCGGAAGCCGGCGTGCTGCCGGTGCCGGAGGAAAGGATCGTCAAGAAGTGGCGGCTGCAGCCCGGCCGCATGCTGCTGATCGACCTGGACAAGGGCCGCATCGTTTCCGACGAGGAGATCAAGTCGGAGATCGCGACCAGGCACCCCTACAAGAGCTGGCTCGCCAACACCCAGCTCATCCTCGAGGATCTGAACCCGGTCGAGCCGCGCGCCCTGCGCAGGGATGTCTCACTGCTCGACCGCCAGCAGGCGTTTGGTTACACCCAGGAAGACACCAAGCTGTTGATGTCGCCGATGGCGACCACCGGCCAGGAAGCGGTCGGCTCGATGGGTACCGACACGCCGATTTCGGCAATGTCGGACAGATCGAAGCTGCTCTACACCTATTTCAAGCAGAATTTTGCGCAGGTCACCAATCCGCCGATTGACCCGATCCGCGAGGAGCTGGTGATGAGCCTGGTGTCCTTCATCGGGCCGCGGCCCAATATCTTCGATCTTGTCGGCAATTCGCGCCGCAAGCGGCTCGAAGTGCGCCAGCCGATCCTGACCAATGGCGATCTGGAGAAGCTGCGCTCCGTCGGCCACACCGAAGACCGTTTCGACACCAAGACTATCGACATCACTTACGGTTCGAATGAAGGCGCGGCCGGCATGCAGGGCGCCATCGACCGGCTGTGCGAGCGCGCCGAGGCGGCGGTCGCCGGCGGCTACAACATCATCATCCTGTCGGACCGTCAGCTCGGCCCGGACCGCATCGCCATTCCGGCGCTGCTGGCGACTGCGGCCGTGCACCATCATTTGATCCGCAAGGGATTGCGCACCTCGGTTGGGCTCGTCGTCGAATCCGGCGAGCCGCGCGAGGTGCATCATTTCTGCTGTCTCGCCGGCTACGGCGCCGAGGCGATCAATCCCTATCTCGCTTTCGACACGCTGCTCGACATGCACAAGCGTGGCGAATTGCCGGCGGAGGTCGATGCCTACGAGGTCGTCTCCCGCTACATCAAGTCGATCGGCAAGGGCATCCTGAAGGTGATGTCCAAGATGGGCATCTCCACCTACCAGTCCTATTGCGGTGCGCAGATCTTTGATGCCATCGGGCTGAAGTCGGACTTCGTGCAGAAGTACTTCACCGGCACGGCGACGCTGATCGAAGGCGTCGGGCTGGACGAGATTGCCGCCGAAACGGTCAGCCGCCACACCGACGGCTTCGGCAACGACCCGGTGCTGCGCAACAGCCTCGAGGTCGGCGGCGAATACATGTTCCGCATGCGCGGCGAGGCCCACATCTGGTCGCCCGACGCAGTGGCGACCTTGCAGCACGCCGTGCGCCAAGGCTCGTGGGAAACGTTCAAGGACTATTCCGCCCAAATCGACAGCGACACGGCACAGGCGCAGACCATTCGCGGCCTGTTCAAGATCAAGCTGGCGCAAGAGACCGGGCGCAAGAAGGTCAAGCTCGACGAGGTGATGCCGGCGGCCGATATCGTCAAGCGCTTCTCGACCGGGGCGATGTCCTTCGGCTCGATCTCAAGGGAAGCGCACACGACGCTGGCGCGCGCCATGAACGCCATCGGCGGCAAGTCGAACACCGGCGAGGGCGGCGAAGAGGCCGATCGCTATCTGCCACTGCCGGGCGGCGGCAAGAACCCCGAACGCTCGGCAATCAAGCAGGTCGCCTCGGGACGCTTTGGCGTCACGGCGGAATATCTGGTCAATTCCGACATGATGCAGATCAAGGTCGCGCAGGGGGCGAAGCCCGGCGAGGGCGGCCAGCTGCCGGGCCACAAGGTCGACGCGACCATAGCCAAGGTCAGGCACTCGACGCCGGGCGTCGGCCTGATCTCGCCGCCGCCGCATCACGACATCTATTCGATCGAGGATCTGGCGCAGCTCATCTACGATCTGAAGAACGTCAATCCCGCGGCCGACGTGTCGGTCAAGCTGGTCTCGGAAGTCGGCGTCGGCACGGTTGCGGCCGGCGTCGCCAAGGCGCGTGCCGACCACATCACCATATCAGGCTATGACGGCGGCACCGGCGCTTCGCCGCTGACCTCGCTCAAGCATGCCGGCAGCCCGTGGGAAATGGGCCTTGCCGAGACGCACCAGACGCTGGTGCTCAACGGCCTCAGGTCACGCGTCGCGCTGCAGGTCGATGGCGGCCTGCGCACCGGACGTGACGTCATCATCGGCGCACTGCTCGGCGCCGACGAGTTCGGCTTCTCGACCGCGCCGTTGATCGCGGCCGGCTGCATTATGATGCGCAAGTGCCATCTCAACACCTGCCCGGTCGGCGTCGCGACGCAGGACCCGGTGCTGCGCAAGCGCTTCAAGGGCACGCCCGAGCACGTCATCAACTTCTTCTTCTATGTGGCGGAAGAGGTGCGGGCGCTGCTTGCCGAGATGGGCTGCACCCATCTCGACCAGATCATCGGCGACACCGACCTTCTGGAAAAGCGCGAGCTGATCCAGCACTGGAAAGCGCGCGGGCTCGACTTCAGCAAGATGTTCTACAAGCCCGATGCCCCGCACGAGGCGGTGCACTGGACCGAGCGGCAGAAGCATCCGATCGACGACGTGCTCGACCGCAAGCTGATCGAACTGGCAAAGCCGGCGCTCGAAGCCAGGCAGCCGGTCAGCATCGAACTGCCGATCCGCAACGTCGACCGTTCGACGGGCGCCATGCTGTCGGGCGAGGTGGCAAAGCGCTTCAAGCACAAAGGCCTGCGCGAGGACACGATCTCGGTCAAGCTCACCGGCACGGCCGGCCAGTCCTTTGGCGCCTTCCTGGCGCGCGGCGTCTCGTTCGAACTGGTGGGCGCTGCCAATGACTATGTCGGCAAGGGCCTGTCGGGCGGCCGCATTGTCATCCGTCCGCCGGAGAACACGAAAATCGTTGCTGCCGAGTCCATTATCGTCGGCAATACCGTGCTCTACGGCGCAACCGAGGGCGAGGCCTATTTCTGCGGCGTTGCCGGCGAGCGTTTTGCCGTGCGCAATTCGGGTGTCGCCGCCGTCGTTGAAGGCGTCGGCGACCATGGCTGCGAATACATGACCGGCGGGATCGTCGTCGTCATCGGCCAGACCGGCCGCAACTTCGCCGCCGGCATGTCGGGCGGCGTCGCCTATGTGCTCGACGAGGCGGGCGATTTCGCCGAGCGCTGCAACATGGCGATGGTCGAGCTGGAGCCCGTTCCGGAAGAGGACGATCTGATGGAAAAGCTGCTTCACCATGGCGGCGATCTCGACCATAAGGGCCGTGTCGACGTATCCGGCGATATGACCAGCCATGACGAGGAGCGGCTCTACCAGCTGATCTCCAACCACGTCCACTACACGGGCTCGGTACGAGGTCGCGAAATCCTCGACGATTGGGCGACTTTCCGGCCGAAATTCCGGAAGATCATGCCGGTCGAATACCGCCGCGCGCTGATCGAGATGGAACGTATGCGCATGAACGTGGCGGCGGAATAGATTGGAAATTGCCGGGAGGCCGTGCGTCCCGGCAACCATCTTCATCAGCAATCCTGACCTCGGACTGAAGGTTGCCACGGCTGCCTTATGAGGTTAACGGGTGCGTCGCCAGGCGTGCCTTCCGGACAGCAGGGACTGGACTATGGGCAAGGTAACAGGGTTTCTCGAGATCGACCGGCAGGTGCACAAGTACCAGCCGGCTTCCGACCGCATCCGGCATTTCCGCGAGTTCACGCTGCCGATGTCGGACAAAGAGGTCGAGAAACAGGCGGCGCGCTGCATGGATTGCGGCATTCCGTATTGCCATGGACCGACCGGCTGCCCGATCCACAACCAGATCCCGGACTGGAACGACCTCGTCTACAATGGCGACTGGGACAACGCGATCCGCAACCTGCATTCGACCAACAATTTTCCGGAATTCACCGGCCGCATCTGTCCGGCACCTTGCGAGGAAGCCTGCACGCTGAACCTCGAGGACATTCCGGTCGCCATCAAGACGATCGAGCAGGCGATTGCCGACAAGGCCTATGAAACCGGCCATATCCGGCCCTATCCGCCGGAACGGAAGACCGGCAAGCGCGTCGCGGTCATCGGCTCGGGGCCGGCGGGAATGGCCGCTGCCCAGCAACTCGGCCGCGCCGGCCATGACGTTCACGTCTATGAGCGCGAGAGCCGGCCGGGCGGGCTGATGCGCTACGGCATCCCCGACTTCAAGATCGAGAAGCATTATATCGACCGACGCATCGAGCAGATGCAGGGCGAGGGTGTCAGCTTCCATTGCGGCGTCAATGTCGGCGTCGACAAGCCGATCGCCGAACTGCTCGCCGAATATGATGCGGTGCTCTATTGCGGCGGTTCCGAAACGCCGCGCCCGGCCAACATCCCGGGCGACGATCTCGACGGCGTGCACGACGCCATGCCCTATCTGGTGCAGCAGAACAAGCGTATCGGCGGCGAGCCGATCCAGTCGGTCGCATGGCCGTCGCGCCCGATCGTCGCCGGCGGCCAGCACGTTGTCGTCGTCGGCGGCGGCGACACTGCCTCAGACTGCGTCGGCACCGCCTTCCGCCAGGGCGCGGTGCGCGTCACCCAGCTCGACATCCGCCCGCAGCCGCCGGAAAAGGAAGACAAGCTGTCGGTCTGGCCCTACTGGGCGACCAAGATGCGCACCTCATCCTCGCAGGCCGAAGGTGCCGAGCGCGAATTCCAGGTGGCGACGCTTGAATTCATCGGCGAAGACGGCCAGCTGACCGGGGTCAAATGCTGCGAAGTCGACGAAAAGCGCAAGCCGATCGCCGGCACCGAATTCGTCATCCGCGCCGATCTCGCGTTCATCGCCATCGGCTTTGCCGGGCCACCCGCTCGCGGGCCGGTGTCGGAACTCGACGGGCAGATGACGATCGTCACCGACAGCCGCCGCTCGAAGAACGTCGAGGCCAATGACCGGGACTACAGGACCACTGTCGAAAAGCTCTATGCGGCTGGCGACGTGCGGCGCGGCCAGTCGCTGGTCGTCTGGGCGATCCGCGAGGGACGCCAGGCGGCGCGCGCCATCGATGAGGCTCTGATGGGATCGAGCGTGCTGCCGCGCTGAGCCGGTTCCGATGAGGTTCTGTTTACTGCCGGATCGCCGTCGTCGTATCGGATGCAGCCGCCGTCGCCGGCTGTGTCTTGGGTGGCCACGAGAAATCGTCGGCGCGGCCCGGTGAGGCGTCGGGCGCCTTGCCCTCCACGACAAGCCTTTCGCCCGGCAAATGCTTGTCCGCTTTTGCCGGCGGGGCGGCGCCGAGAAGTTCCGAGCCGCCGTCCAGCGCCGGATCGCTGAGCAGCATCGGCACGGTGCGATCGACAGCTATCGGTGCGGCAGCAGGTGCCGGCGCCTCGACGGGAGCGCCGGCCGGGGCGGAAGCTGTCACCACGCTTCCCGGCGCGGCCAGCCCAAGGATCTTCATCAGCGGCTTTTCGGTATAGAAGGCGAGCTTGCGCTTGCCGGCCTTCGACATGTTGATGCCGTCGTCGGAGCGCAGGCGCACCGATTGGCCGTTGATGTCCGGACCGCTGGTGATGAAGGCGCCGTTCTCGTCGACGAACCCGTCCCAGACGTCGACGAATTCGCCGCCGTGGCTTTCGGCGGACGAGCGGAAGATGTCGTTGAAGGCCAGCATGTCGGAGGTCATTTTCGAGACCCGGATGGCCGGCATGCCGACCCATAGATACGGCACCTTGGTTGCCGCGATGGCCTTGCCGAACGCTTCGGTCCGGCGCTCGTATTCCTTGGTCCAGTTCTCGGATCGCGGCTGCTCGCGCACATCGCCGACGCGCATCTGCTGCCGGTCGTTGGATCCGAGCATGACGACGACGGCCGCCGGTTTTTCGGCAGCGATCAGCGACTTGACCTGTTCTGGCCAGTTGTAGACATCATCACGCACGAAGCCGGACGATCCGTTGGCACGGACGACGATCCTGACGCCGGTGTTTTCGGCAAAGGCGGCGTCGAGCCCCTCAGCCAGCCCAGATGCCATGAAATCGCCGACCACCAGAACGACGCGTGCATCCGGCGCCTTCTCGGCCACCGGGGTTGTCGGCTCGGCCGGCGGCGGCCGGCGAACTGACCGGGGCTTTCTCAGCTTGGCCCTGGGCTTTGTTCTCTGGAATTCTCTCTGGAATTCGGGCGGCGGCTGCTCAAACCGCTCGCTTCTGCGCGGAAACAACAGGTCGCGCAGCGACCAGCCACGACTTTCCGGCTCCTGCGCCATGGCCGAGGTATGAAAGGCACTGGCGGCGCCGACTGCCAGAACGGCGATCGCCAGAACGAGGATCGGCACGCGACGAACGATTAACCGGATGCGCGCAGCCGAAACCAATCACCCTCTCCATCCCGTAACCGGCCCTAGTTCTGCCTGAGCCATTTGAGCACTTCCTTGCTCGGATACCCGTCCTGGGTCAAGCCGGCCTTTGCCTGGAAGGCCATGATGGCGGTTTTCGATCCGTCACCGATCTTGCCGTCGAACTTGCCGTCGTAATAGCCGTGCTCGGAAAGTCGCTTCTGAAGCTCCTGCCTTTCCTCGAAGGAGAGCTTGGTAAACGGTCGCTTCCAGTCCTGCACAAGCCCGCCATAGCCGGCGATTTCGTCGGCAAGAAGGCCCACGGCGAGCGCATATTTGTCGGCATTGTTGTAACGCTTGATGACCGAGAAATTCTTGATCATCAGGAAGGCTGGCCCGCCGCGGCCGCCGGGCAGCTTCAACGTCGCCTTGTCCGCACCGTTCTTGAACGGCTTGCCGTTGGCACGGCTGACGCCCAGTGCCTGCCATTGCGACAGCGACTTCGAGCCCCCAGGCAGCTTCTTGCCGTCCGGAAGGCTGACTTCATAACCCCAGGTCTTGCCTGCCTGCCAGCCGTTCTTCCGCAGCAAATTGGCGGCTGTCGCCAGTGCATCGGGAATCGAATTCCAGATGTCGCGCTTGCCGTTGCCGTCCATATCGACCGCATAGGACTGGTAGCTGGTGGGGATGAACTGGGTATGGCCCATCGCGCCGGCCCATGAGCCGCTGAGATGGCTTTCGTCGATGTCGCCGGTCTGCAGGATCTTCAGCGCGGCGATCAACTGGGTGCGGGCAAATTTCGCTCGCTTCGGATCGGCATAACCAAGCGTCGCCAGCGAGCGCACGACACTGCGCATGATATCATCGCGCTTGAGGGTTTCGCCATAGTTCGATTCCATCGACCAGATGGCCAGCAGGATGTAGCGGTCGACGCCGTATCTTGCCTCGATCCTGTCCAGCCAAGGCTTCCATTTCCTTGCCATCTGCTGGCCGACGGCGACCGACTGGTCATGGACGCGGTTGTCGAAATAATCCCAGGCGGGTGCGGTGAATTCGGGTTGAGTACGGGCCTTTTCCAGCACCACCGGGTCAGCATCGTTGATGCCCTTGAATGCCTGGTCGTAGACGGAGCCGGAAACGCCGCTCGCCACAGCGGTAGCACGGAAGCTGGCGACCCATTGGCGGAAGCCGGCATCGGCAAAAGCCGGCCCGCTGGGCATGAGCAAGGCAAGCGAGAGGCTGGCGGCCGTCAGGACGCTGGTGAAGCGCCTTGCGGCGTTGCGAACGGACATCTTTTCCTCCTTCTTCATCTCAGGAAGACTATTCATCGCCGAACCCGGTTAGCATTTGGTTTACCATAGGTGCCGTCCGGGGTGAAAAGATGCGTCAATGCTTTACCAGCTGAGATTTCTGACCCGCCGTTCAGTAATCCTCGATTTCGGCATGAAAATGTCTCGAATCGGGATTGCCGAACAGGCATGCAAATGGATAATTGGCACATGAAGAGAGTTCGCAAGGCAGTGTTCCCGGTTGCCGGTCTCGGCACGCGCTTTCTCCCCGCCACCAAGGCCATTCCCAAGGAAATGCTGACGGTCGTCGACAGGCCGGTCATCCAGTATGTGGTCGATGAGGCGCGCGAAGCGGGGATCGAGCATTTCATCTTCGTGACCGGCCGCAACAAGGCGGTCATCGAGGATCACTTCGACGTCCAGTTCGAGCTCTACGACACGCTTGCGCAACGCGGCAAGGACGACCAGCTCGCCCGCCTGCAGCGGCTGCAGCCGGCGCCGGGGCAGACCAGCTTCACCCGCCAGCAGGTACCGCTCGGCCTTGGTCACGCCGTCTGGTGCGCGCGCGAGCTCGTCGGCGACGAGCCCTTTGCGCTGCTGTTGCCTGACATGATCATGCAGTCGGAAAAAAGCTGCATGAAGGATATGGTCGAGCTTTACGCCGAGACCGGCAACAACATCGTCGCCGTGCAGGAATGCGATCCGGCCGAGGCGCACAAATACGGCATTGTCGGCCGCGGCGAGGACGCACATCACGGTTTCCGCATCACCGGCATGGTGGAAAAGCCGAAGACCGGCACGGCGCCGTCGAACCTCTACATCAACGGGCGCTACATCCTGCAGCCCGAGATATTCAAGATACTCGAAGGTCAGGAAAAAGGCGCCGGCAACGAGATCCAGCTCACCGATGCAATGCTGAAGCTGCAGAAGCAACAGCCCTTCTACGGCTACCACTACCGCGGGCGGACGTTCGACTGCGGCTCGCCCGAAGGCTTCGTCGAGGCCAACGTTGCCTTCGCACTGTGGCGCAGAGACATGAATGCCAGCATGGCCGGTGTCATTCGCACACTTCTGGACGAACTCGCGCCGTCAGAACGCCGCGGCGCAGCCTTGTAGTTTCAACACCGGTTGCCGCGCTGATCGGCTAAAGCGCGCCGCGTTCGACCGGCCTTATGCGACGCCCTTCAGGTTGTTGTTTTATGCAAGTCGTTATCGCAAAATCGCTGGACACCCTCGGGTCAAGCCCGAGGGCGCGACATGCATTTAGCGCTGCAACTTCAAGCCGACGAAGATACTGTTGGCCGTGTAGTCGCGCCCAACCAGGTTGCTGGTCAGTTTTTCAGTCCTGGCGCGGGTGGTGAGCCCGGTGTAGCGGTTCAGCCACCACGTCAGCCCAGCCTCGGCGCTCAGCGTCAAATCGTGATCGTCGGAGCCGGTATAGTCGCGCCATTCAAGGCCGAGAGCGGCATTTCCGGTCAGGTTGGCGCGGATCTGCCGCTCGCCGGTGAGGCTGCCGGAATAGAGCATGTCGCCGCTTTTGCCCGCGTTGGTCGTGTTCTCGGCGGTCGTCTGTGCGGTGAGCCCGATCGTGGTGCCGCGTTCCGGCGACCATTTGAGATCGGCATTGATCGTCGCGCCCGAAATCGCCGGCAGGCGGTCGTCGTCGATGGCCTCGCGCAGCCAGCCGACCGAGAACTCGCCGCTAAGCTTCTCGCGGAGATCGAGCTCGACGCCGGCCCGTGCGCCAAGCCTGCTGGAGGAGCGCTGGAAGCCGTTTGGATCGACGCGCAAATCATAAGCGCGCCGGCCGATCTCGATTTCGGTGAACGGAGTGATGGCAGGCGAGATCTCGTAACCAGTGCGCAAAATGGCCGTGTAGAGCGTCGAGTCGCGGCCCTTCTGCGACAGCGATCCGCCCGACGAAAGCTTGGCGTCGCCAAAGATGTCGTGCTCGACCGCGCCGGTCAGCGCGAAGCGCATCTTGCCGGCATCCTTCTCGACGGCGAGACTGCCGTTCACGGTCTGGCGCAGTGGCTGGCCAACGGCGCCGACGATGGCGTCGGGCGCCGAGGCCGATTCGGGCACGGCCTCATAGCCCAGCTTGGCGATGGCGCGCAGATCATTGTCGAGATCGATGTTGAGTGTGCCGTCGACGCGGCCTTGCGCCTCGTGAATGTCATAGCCGGACAAGGTTTCGCGGAAGATGCCATAGCCCTCAACGGTCGCCGAATTCTCCCGCCAGTCGGAGACGGCGTTGAAGCGCAGCGTCGTTTCCGACAGCAAGGCCGGCTTGCCGAGGCTGCTCGAATCGGCGTTTGTTGAAGACGTCAGGCCTTGCTCGAGCGTCGGCCTGATCACGAAGGAACCGAGCTTGATGCCGGTGGCGGCGAACGGGTCGTCCTCGTTCTTTTTGTTCTGGCCTTCGATGGCTTCGGTGCGCTCGGCGCCGGGGTCGAGCTTGAGCCTCTCGGCGGAATCGATGGTGACGGCGCGGCGGTTGGTCGTATCCTGCTCGTCTATGGCGGCGGTGTCGGTGTCATCGGTCGTCGCCGCGGCTGCAGTCGCGGTTTTCCTGCGCTTCTGGCTGTCCGCGGTCTCGTCTTCGGCATTGGCCGCATTGGCGGCGCGTTGCGTTGCGCTCGGCCGCCGTCGTGGGGGCGGAGCAGGGTTGTCGGGAAATGGGTCGCCGCTGGCCGCTGGTGGATCGAAAGTGCCGCCGGTTGTGGCCGCCTTGCCCGTGCCGTCGTCAGGCAACGCCCCTTGGCTGGCCGGACGATAGGTAGGCAGCGGCGTATTGTCGTTGGCGGTCGCAGCAGCCTGCGCGGCTTGGGTTCCGGCTATGCTCGACTGCCTGATCTTGTACTGCTGGTCGTCCAGGATTGTCGATTCCGCAACCTCGCCGCGCAGTTCGGTTTCCTGGGCGCAAAGCAGTGCCGGCCGCGACAACGCAAAGACACTGGTTGCCAGCAGCAAAGCGCAAACCGCCTTGCCCTTTCGTCCCATTTTGTTTTGAGGCTGAAACCCGGACATCGGCACCACTGCTTGCGCGGCGCACGCGCGCCATACTTACGAAACCGTAAATGGGGATGGTTAACGGAGCGTTGAGGGATGGCCCGTCAGGAGGTTCGGGACGGCAATTCCGTTGGACAGGCGCGCGCCGAAGCGCTAATCGCATCGTCCATGGACGTGAAATCCCCAGACAGGAAGCGGCACGACGGGCAGGCCGCGATTGCCTCGGCGCTGAGAACGGTGGCGACGGAGCAGGCCGGCGTCGCGGCACTGGCAGACGCTCTCGAAAACGGGCTGGCCGAGCCGTTCGCACGAGCCGTCGGCATGGTGTCGCAGATCGATGGCCGCGTCATCGTCACCGGGGTAGGCAAAAGCGGCCATATCGGCTCGAAGATTGCCGCAACGCTCGCCTCGACCGGCACGCCGGCCTTCTTCGTCCACCCTGCCGAAGCCAATCACGGCGACCTCGGCATGATCGCCAGGAACGACGCCATAGTCGCGCTGTCGTGGTCGGGGGAAAGCCTCGAGCTCAAAGGCATCATCGCCTATTCGAGGCGCTTCTCGATCCCGCTGGTCGCGGTCACTGCGGGCGAAAAATCGGCTCTGGCGCGCGCGGCCGACGTCGTGCTTCTGCTGCCGCGAGCCCCGGAAGCCTGTCCGCACGGCCTTGCGCCGACGACCTCGACGCTGCTGCAAATGGTGATGGGCGATGCGCTGGCCATCGCGCTGCTCGAGGCACGCGGCTTCACCCCGGACCATTTCCGCACGTTCCATCCCGGCGGCCAGCTCGGAGCCAACCTGACGCAGATCCGCGAGATCATGCATGTCGGCGACAGGCTGCCGCTGGTGTCGTCGGGCACCGGCATGCGCGAGGCGATCCTCGAATTGTCGCGCAAGGGGTTTGGCTGCGTGGCGGTGACTGCCGCGGACGGCAAGCTGATCGGCATCATCACCGACGGTGACATCAGGCGCCATATCGGCAGCGATCTCCTGGCCATGAGCGTCGATCAGGTAATGACCAGAGAGCCGAAAATGGCCGCGCCCGACACGCTTGTTGCGACGGCGCTGCAGACGATCAACGACTCGGCCATCACCAGCCTGATGGTGGTCGAAGGCAGGCGGCCGATCGGGCTCGTCCATCTGCACGACCTGCTGCGCATCGGTGCTGCCTAGAGCGGTTAATCGTTTCACGGAACGCCGAACCGCTCTATCTCTTTGTTTTTGCGCAATTCCGGTCGGAAAACCGTTTCACACTTTTCCTGGAATTGCTTTAGCGGGCTTCTAGACCGCCTCGACCGTCAGTTCCAGGTCGGTATCAGCGCCACCTGTCACGCGCACTTGCGTGCCGGCCGGTAGGTCAGGGCCGGAGACGCGCCACAACGTGTCGCCCAGCTTGATACGGCCGCGCCCGTCCTTGATCGGCTCGGCAAGGGTCGCCGTCCGGCCGACCATCTGCGCGCCGCGACGGTTGAGCAGGGGCTGGTCGGTTTCATCGTGGCGCCCGCCCACCAGCCGCTTGCCGACATAAGCCGAGACCAGCGACAGCGCGAGGAAGGCGAGGACCTGGACTTGCCAGGTCCAGAAAGCGGCATCCCAGATGAGAAGTGAGACGACGCCGATCAACAGCGCGGCAATGCCGATCCACAGCATGAAAATGCCCGGCGCGATGACCTCCATTACCAGCAGGACGAAGCCGAGGACCATCCAGGTCCACGGGCCGAGTTCGGAAACAATACGGTCGAACATGGCGGCGGCCTCAGGTTTCGCTCGGGCGAACCACCGGCGGGCGGGCGGCCTGTCGTGCGGCGCCGGCGGTGCCTTCGCTCCGGAAAACCTCCTTGGCGATTTCACCAATGCCGCCGAGCGTGCCGATCAGCGATGAGGCCTCCATCGGCATCAGAACGAGCTTGCTGTTTGTCGCTGAGCCGATCTTGGTCAGCGCTTCGGTGTATTTCAGCGCGACGAAGTAGTTGAGCGCCTGCACGTCGCCCTTGGAGATCGCCTCCGACACCACCTGCGTGGCACGTGCTTCAGCCTCGGCCGATCGCTCGCGCGCCTCGGCGTCGCGGAAGGCGGCTTCCTTGCGGCCCTCGGCCTCCAGAATCTGCGACTGTTTGAGGCCTTCGGCGGCGAGGATCTGGGCGCGCTTATTGCGCTCGGCCATCATCTGGCGGCCCATCGATTCGACGAGATTGGCCGGCGGGTTGATGTCCTTGATCTCGACACGGGTGATCTTGATACCCCAGGGGTGCGCCGCCTCGTCAACGACGCGCAGCAGGCGCTCGTTGATGGCGTCACGGTTCGACAATAGTTCGTCGAGGTCCATCGAGCCCATCACGGTGCGGATGTTGGTCATCGTGAGATTGAGAATGGCGTTCTGCAGGCCGGAGACCTGGTAGGCGGCCTGCGCCGCATTGAGTACTTGATAGAAGGCGATGCCATCGACGGCAACGGTGGCGTTGTCGCGGGTGATGATCTCCTGCGTCGGAACGTCGAGCACCTGCTCCATCATGTTCATCTTGGCGCCGATACGGTCGATGAATGGAACGATGAGGTTCAGGCCAGGGTTCAAGGTCTTGGTGTAACGGCCGAAGCGTTCGACCGTATAATTATAGCCTTGCGGAATTGTCCGGATGCCCTTGAACAGCACCAGCACGACAAGGGCGACAAGAACAAGAAGCGCGATATCAAAACCACTGAAACCCATTTGGCTCTCCCCTCAAAAGCCGGCCATGTTGGACATTCCACGCGGCCGACTTGACCAAACACTTAAGTGTGTTTCAGCAACGTGACAATCAGGTGATCACGGATTGCCGGTGCATGGACGGGTGATCTGTTCAGGCCCAGCCGGACAACTCGCGCCGCACCATCGCCTCGATCACCGCCATGCCCTCGGCGCTGTCGTTGAGGCAAGGGATGTGTGCGAACTTTTCACCGCCGGCATGGTGGAAGCTCTCGGCCGCTTCCCTGCCGATTTCGTCCAGCGTCTCGATGCAGTCGACGGAAAATCCCGGATTGACGATGGCGATCGATTTCACGCCTTCGCGCCCTAGTCTTTCGACCGTCTTGTCGGTGTAGGGCTGCAGCCATTCCTGCGCGCCGAAGCGCGACTGGAAGGTGGTAATCAGCTTCTTTTCATCCCAGCCGAGCTTTTCGCGCAGCAGCCGCGTCGTCTCGAGGCAATGGGCTTGGTAGGGGTCGCCCTTGTCGGAATAGGGTTTCGGAATGCCGTGATAGGAAGCGATGACAATTTCCGGTTCGAAGTCGAGGCTCGCCAGATGCTTTTCGATCGAACGGGCGAGCGCCTCGATATAGGCCGGCTCGTTGTAATAGGGCGGCACGCTGCGAATGGCCGGGGCGCGGCGCATCTTCATCAGCGCGCGAAACAGTTGGTCGTTGGCAGTCGCAGTCGTCGTCGCCGAATATTGCGGATAGAGCGGGAAAGACAGGACGCGGTCGCAGCCTTGCTCGACCAGTCTGTTGGCCACGCTCTCGGTCGAAGGGTTGCCGTAGCGCATCGCCCAGTCGACGACGACGTTGGGTAAATCGCCGAGCGCAAGCCCGAGCTTCTCGGCCTGGGCACGGGTGTAGGTTCGCAGCGGCGACTCGTTGCGCTCCCGGTTCCATATCCTGGCATAGTTGGCGCCCGATTTCTTCGGCCGGGTGGTGAGGACCACGCCATAGAGGATCGGATACCAGATCGCCTTGTTGAGCTCGATGACGCGCGGATCGGACAGGAACTCCCGGAGGTAGCGCCACATCGGCTTGAAGCCGGTGCCGTCCGGGGTGCCGAGATTGATCAGCATGACACCGACCTTGCCGGTCCTGACCAGAGGGCGCCCTGCCGACGGCGAGGCGGTGGTCCTCTCGGCTTTGATTTCAGCAGGGCTGGCACGCGTCATGAGGTTCTCCAACACCGCGAACCAACGGTGCCGCGGCGAAAGTAGCGATGCCGCGCCGGTTTTCAAATGCAGCGTCTGGCCGCAGCTAATCCCAGAAACGCAACACCCGCCCGGTTTGCCGGGCGGGTGCATTGCGTTCATGCGGCCGGATTACTTCGAGGCCGCCGGGATAGTCAAGGTTGCGCCGACCGGCAGCCGGCGTGGCTCGTAGGCTTTGTTGGCATCGTAGATCATTTTCCATTTGGTGCCGTCGCCATAGGCCTTCACCGCGAGATCCCAATAGGTATCGCCGGCGACGATTACATGGCTGCTTTCGGCTGGTGCCGTCGCAGCCGGCTCGGCAGGTTTTGCCGGCTCACTTGGGGCTGGCTGACTCGGGGCAGGCGCTGTCTCGGCGGGCTTGGCCGGTTCGGCCGGAGCAGGGGTCGCCGGAGCCGGTGTGGCCGGAGCCGCAGGTGCCGCCGGCTGGGCCGGCTCGGCGGGTGCGGGTGTTGCCGGCGCGGTTTCCGCCGGGACGGCCGGCGGCGTTTTGGAAATGTCGCCGGAGCCGGCCGGCATTTCGGGCATTGCCGGCTCAGCAGGCTTTATCGGCGCTGCCTCAGCAGGTTTTGGCGGTTCGGCCGGGTTGGCAGGTTCTGCGGTCGGGGCTCCGGTCGCGGCGATCTCGGTGATGCGGCCATCGAGCTTCGGCGTATAGGGCCGGTGCGCGCCGAGGTAATCGGCAACGACCTGTTCCAGCCCCGGGCCGTAATCATAGGCGTTCTTGGCCTTCTCGGCGAACACCTTGTAGCCGTCGCCGCCCTGGCGGACATAGTTGTTGGTGGCGACCAGGTAGTCCTTCTCCGGTTTGATCGGCGTCCAGGCGCCGCCTTCCATCACCTCGACCGATTTGACGCGTCCGTTAGGCGGCGCCGATTTGTCGAACGCATATTTCAGGCCGGCAACCTGCGGGAAGCGCCCGGCGCCGTCCTCGACCTGGCTGAGGCCGCTTTCGAGGCCGGCAACCAGATCCTTACCGGAGATCTGGAAGGTCGCCAGCGTGTTCTGAAACGGCAGGACGGTGAGAACCTCGCCCATGGTGACGGTGCCCTGGTCGATCGAGGCGCGCAAGCCGCCACCATTCGAGATGACGATCTCTACACCCTGGCCCTTGACCCGGTCGAGGACGGCGTCGGAGACCAGATTGCCCATCTCGCATTCGCGGGCGCGGCAGTTTTCGCGGCTGCCGTCGATCGCCTTGGTGGTCTCGGCGACTTCCTTGTTCTTCAAAGCCTCGATCGGCGCGCCGAGTTCCTTGATACGGGCAAGCACGGCGGGGTCGGGAATGATCGATTTGTCGAGATGGATAGGATCGCCGCTGGCCTCCTTGACGACGCCGTTGTCGTCGAACACGACCTTGAACTCGCCGAGATATTTCGAATAGGACGCCGCCTGCACGACCGGCACTTTGTAGCCGTCCGGATTGTCGACCATCGTCGGATAAGGGCCTTCCGCCTTGGGGTCGGTGTTGGAAAGCAGCGAATGGCTGTGGCCGCCGACCACCACGTCGACGCCCGGGATCTTGGCGATCACGTCGCGCTCGCGCTTGTAGCCGATATGGGTGACCGCGATGATTTTGTTGACGCCCTCTCCCTTCAGTTTCTCGACCTCAGCGGTGATCGACTTGACGTCGTCTTCAATGGCGATGTTCGGGCCAGGGGAGGCAAGCCCCGGCGTGTCGTTGGTGACCGCGCCGACGATGCCGATCTTCTGGCCGCCGACCTCGACCACGATCGACGGCTTGACGCGGTCGCCGAGCTTGGATTGCGCATTGGCCTTCACGTTGGCGCCGAGCACCGGAAACTGGATCATGTCGAGAAACGGCGCCAGCGCCGACTCGCCATCGTCGAACTCATGGTTGCCGACCACCTCGGCATCGAATTTCATCTGGTTGAGGAATTCGCCTTCGGTCTTACCCTTGTAGGTCGTGTAGAAGAGCGAGCCCTGGAAATTGTCGCCGGCGCTGAGCAGCAGCACGTTCTGGCCTTGCAGCTTCTTGCGCTCCTGGGCGATCGCGGTGACCAGGCGGCCGGCGCCGCCGACGCATTCGCCCTTGGTCTCCTCCTCGGCCGAGCAGGTCGATTCATACTTGTTGTTGCTCTCGATGCGGCTGTGCCAGTCGTTGATGTGCAGGATGTTCAGCGTGTAGTCGGCAAAGGATACCCCTGCCGACAGGCCAAGCGCCGATGCCGACAGCGCGGCGATGGCAGCGATCTTCTTCATTCTCGTCTCCCGGATAACTGGACCAGACGCGTTTAACGCTCTTGTTTGACTGGGACGTAACAGCCCTCTCGGGCCATGTTCACATCGCGTTTCAGTCGATGCAAGCGGAAATCGGCATCAGCTTTGCCGGCGCAAGAAGACGGCGGCTTGAAGCCGCCGCCCTTTGCAAAGTCAAGTCGGAATCGAATTTCAGGTGCGCCTGGTCAGCACAAAATTCTGCCCGCTCGCGCTGGTGCAATTGAGCTGGCTGGTGGAGACCATCAAGCAGTTGAAGCTGATCGGCGTCTGGCGGATCAGCGAAGTGCCATGGATCTCGACTGAGGTGCCGCCGGTCATGGTGTAGCTGCCATCGGCAAGCTTCTGGCCGGTATCGGTGGCGACGGTCGCGAAGCTGCCGCCCCTGAAGGTGGACAAGCCCGTGCCCTGCGCGTCGATCCAGGAGCCTTCGACCCCTTTGGCCGTGATCACCGGCGGCTCGCCTGGGCCGGTGGTGGTGCAGGCCGCCAACGTGACGGCAGCGGCTGCGGCAACGCCAGCCGAAAGCAACCTTTGCACAATCGTCATCATCAAATTCCTCTCCTCGGTCCGCCCTCTTCAATCGCCCGATTTCCGGGCGATTGCAAGCTGGCGGAGTGTCGAGGCAACGCTGCTATCGAACGAGGATGTTGCGGAATTGCCACGGGTCTTTGGTGTCGAGGTCCTCGGAAAACAGACCAGGCCGATTGTCGAGCGGTGTCCAGTCCGTATAATAGCTCCTGACCGGCCCGAGATATGGGTTCTGCACGTCGAGGCAGCGCTTGTAATCCATCTCGTCGGCTTCGACGATGCCGGCCTCGGGATTTTCCAGCGCCCAGACCATGCCGGCCAGCACCGCCGACGTGACCTGCATGCCGGTGGCGTTCTGGTAGGGCGCCAGCTTGCGCGCCTCGGCCAGCGACAGCTGCGAGCCGTACCAGTAGGCGTTCTTGGCGTGGCCGTAGAGCAGCACGCCGAGTTCGTCGATGCCATCGACCAGTTCGTTTTCGTCGAGCACGTGATGTACGGGCTGAGCCTCGCCGGCGGCACCGAACATCTCGTGCAGTGACAGCACGGCGTCGTTGCAGGGATGATAGGCGTAATGGCAGGTCGGCCGGTACTGCACCTTGCCCTTCTTGCTGTACAAAGTGAAGAAATCGGCAATCGAAATCGCCTCATTATGCGTCACCAGGAAGCCGTATTGCGGACCGGACGTCGGGCACCATGTGCGCACGCGCGTGTTGGCGCCGGGCTGCTCCAGAAAGATCGCGGCCTTCGAGCCGTTCTTGTGCTTTTTGGCGTTCTTCGGCATCCACGTCTCATGCGTGCCCCAACCGAGCTCGGCCGGCTGCAGGCCTTCCGAAATGAAGCCTTCGACCGACCAGGTGTTCCAGAACACGTTCATCGGCTTGGGTTTCTTGGTGCGCTGGGTGTCGCGCTCGGCGATATGGATGCCCTTGACGCCGGCCTTCTTCATCAGCCTGGCCCAGCCTTCGCGATCGTGCTGCGCGGGTTCCGAGAAGTCGAGGCCAAGATCTGTGGCGAGGTTGACCAGTGCCTGCTTGACGAACCACGAGACCATGCCGGGATTGGCGCCGCAGCACGAGATCGCCGTGGTGCCGCCCGGGTTCTTCGCGATTTCAGTACGCACCGTCTCGCGCAGCGCATAGTTGGTGCGTGAGGCATTGTCGGCCTTTTCGTCGAAATAGAAGCCGAGCCAAGGCTCGACCACCGTGTCGACGTAGAGGACGCCAAGCTTGCGGCAGAGCTTCATCAGCTCGAGCGAGGAAGTGTCGACCGACAGGTTGACGCAAAAGCCCTGGCCGCCGCCATTGGTCAAAAGCGGTGTCAGCAGCTTCTTGTAGTTCTTTTTGGTCACCGCATCCTGCATGAAGGTGATGCCGCGCTCGTCGAGCAATTTGCGGTCGGCGTCGCGCGGGTCGATGACCGTCATGCGCGACTTGTCGAATTTGAAATGGCGCTCGATCAGCGGCAGCGTTCCCCGTCCGATCGAGCCGAAGCCGATCATCACGACAGGGCCGGTGATCTCACCGTAAACGGGCCAGTTTTCATTCGCCATTTATCGATTACTCCCTCAAAAAACGCTTCGGAACAGCGGCTTGGCCGCGGCGCGACAAACCATAGATCATTGTCACAATAAAGCGAAAAGCGGACGGCCGGCCTCACGCCGCGCCATCCCGGCTACGGCTCGACCAGTCTTGCGAATTCAGGCTTGAAGAGGTCACGTGCCTCGGAGACCGGTAGTTCCAGCAGATCGTCGGCGCAGGCCTGGATGGCATGCGGAAGGGTCTGGAGCCCGAACACCAGAACCTGCTTGTCGCCCTCCCGCCAGAGGCTGACCGCCAGATATTCGCCGATGAGATCGTCCATGCCGCATTCGGCTTCGTGATCGATGTCGGTCTGATCGGTCGGTTTCTTGCGCCGCTGCTTGACCAAGGAGGCGAGGGAAGGACCGGGCTTGCCATCCACCGTATCCGAGAAAATGTCCTGAAGGCCAAGCAGGACGCCGCGCCGCACATCCATGATGTAGGCGTCCGAATAGTTGGTCGGATGCGCTCCGCCGCAGAAGATGCTGCCGGACTCCCGCCAGCTCATCAGCCGCGGCGTCAGCGAGCTCACTTCGAATGTGCTGTCCTCACAGCCGCCGAGCGTGCCGTCGTTCACACCGTCAATCGGCCCGCCTTCGTTGAAACCGGCGTATTGCGCAGCCACGCAGCCCAGTGCGCCGATGTTTGCGCGCCAGTGCCTGTCTTGCAGCAGAGCATTCGCGGCCTCGACCGAAACGTTGCCGGACAGTTCGACAATGCGCGGCGTGGCGAATTTGGTGCGGGGGTCGACGACGTAGCGGTAGGTCGCGTCCGGCCAACCAGTGGTCTTGCCGTTATCGAGCTGAGTGTCCATCCGCAGATAGTCATAGGGGGACGTTTCCATGGTGAGCGGCGTGTCATTGCCGAAGAACTTCATGAAGCTGAAATCGTAGAGATCGAGCGGGGTGCTGGGCTCGCTCCCAGTCACCTGCCGACTTGCGACCCGTTCCAATCTGAGCGGCAGCGCCTTCTTTCCGTTCCAGCTGCCTTCAAGGGTCTTGCCGTTACTGGATGAGGCCAGGCGCCACACAGCGGCGATCGGCGCGGCCTTTCCGTCATCGCAATTATCGGCGCCGCATGCCTCCTCCTCGGCCAGTTCGAACTTGCTGCCCTTCTGCGACCTGGCTTGCAGCGGGATGTCGACGCCCTTCGAGCGGTAGAAGTAGCGGCCGGCCAGCGGGCCGTCGGTGGCCGCCGGATCGCCGGTGAATTCGACGACGATATCGCTTTTTCCAAGCTTGCCGGCATAAGTCACCGGCTCCGCTTCGGCTGCTGTCGACAGTACCAGGATCGCGGCCATGAACGTGACCGGACTGCTAAGATGCTGGATCATTGTTCCCCCAAGCCATGACTTTCAGTCGTTCCGTCAGCCGGTCACGGTCGGCGGTCATCCCCTTGTAGTCGAGCTGTGCCTCGTCCAGCGCCAGAAGTTGTTCGGCCAAGGACGCTGAGAGCGCCGCGCGGTCGCGATGGCGTTCCAGCACGGCGAGCGGATCGAGATGGATGCGAATGGTGAAGAGTATGTCGCCCGAAACGGGGAGCTTTCTCAGGGTCTGCCGCTCGACGCGAATAAAGGCATGGGCGTCGATGTCGCCGTCCGGGAATCTCGACGGGCGACTGCTGGCACGGTCGATGCGCTCGAGGTTGGAGAGCGGATGGTAGAGCGCATTGCCCGCCTGGATCGACCAGTTGTAGCGCTCGACGGCTTGGCCCTGGAGGCCGTCGAACATGCGGTTGATGAGATCGGCCGGCCGTGTGCCAGGACCGAAACCCGGTACCGGCGCGTGGATCTGCTGCAGCGGCTTGCCGAATTTTTCGATCAGCGACCATGACGAGGGGAAGCAGAGCGAGCCGGCCGCCAGGCGCCAGCCGCTCTCGTCGCGGCGCATCAGGATCAAATCCTCCTGGACGAGTAACGAGGCCGCGACAAGCGGCGCATCGCTGAAAGGAGCTGAGGTGCCTGAGCCCTCGAGATTGTCGGTGCCGCCGATCACCTCGATCGCGTTGTCGGTACGCCTGTGGGTCTCAGGAAAGTTCGCCGCCAAATGCGCACCGAGCAGATCGAGCACTTCGCGCTGGGCCTCGCGCGTTGTTTGCTCCTCGACAAAAACCTTGCCGGGAATTTCCGCGTAAAGCCGGCGTTTCTCGGCAAGATAGGGCAGCAGATATTCGTCGACCTCGATCCAGCTATCGAGATTGAGCGGTTTCAGCCCGATGGTGAACAGTTTCGACGAGCCGTCATAGGGTGTGTGGGTCGGTGGGCGGAAACTCATGCTTCTTTGTAGGCTTCCAGTGCGGCAGTGGCCATTCTCGCCGTGAATTCGGTGATTTCGTAATCGGCGGCACCTGCCTTGGCGAAGGGATCGTCAGCCAGTCTGGCATCGAGCACTTCGCGTGGACCGTGCGCGATGATGATGCCGCCGGTCCTTGGCCGCTTTGGCCCCGAGGCGACAAAGATACCTTGCGCGTAGCAGGCCTTCAGCCACTCGACATGCGCTTGCTGCAGGCGGTCGATCTCGGTCAGCGGCACCTTGTAGTTCAGCGAAACCACGAACATTGTTGTCTCCGATGCTTCAGCCCAGCCGCGCCGGGATCAATCCGCGCAGCGAGTTGCCGACGAACAGCGCCTTGGCCGATTTCAGTTCGTTCCACGTGTAGACCGCTTCACCGGCGCGGCCTTGATCCAGCAGTTCACCGCGCAGGACGCCAGGCAGCAGGCCGCAATCGAGCCGGGGCGTGGCCAGCACGCCCTCGCCGAAATCGGCAAAGACGTTGGTGATCGTGCCCTCGCAGATTTCGCCGCGCTCATTGGCGAGCAGCACCTCGTCGGCCCGGCCGGCAAGATATTCGGCGCGGGCGCGCGTAAAGGTTTGGCGGCGGCTGGTCTTGTGGCGCAGCAGCGTGTCGCTCGAGTCAAGCAGCACCCGTGCCAGCTGCAGTGTCCAGACCTTGTCGGCGGCAAGCGGCTCGTAGGGCTGCACCGAAACCGCGACTTCGCCATTGCGCGACAGGACGAGGCGTGTGCGCAACGCGATCTGTTGGGGACCAACCGCGTTCATCAGCGCTTCGCCGACCCTTTGCGGATCGCAGGCGAAGCCGAGTTCGTTTGCCGAGCCGTAAAGCCGCGCGAGATGGCGGTCGAAACGGAGGAAACCCGAGTCGGGTTCCCAGCGCATTGTTTCGATCAGTTCGAAATCGGCAGTGTTCCCGTCGCGAAACGGGCTTTCAGCAGACACTCCTGGTACTCCTCTTCGGCCGTCGAATCGAAGACGACGCCACCGCCGACATTGTAGACCGCCTCGCCATTGGCAAAGAGCGAGATGGTGCGGATCGCCACGGAAAAGCGCATCCGGCCGCCGGGCGCGATCCAGCCTATGGCGCCGCAATATACATCGCGCGGGCCAGCTTCCAGCTCACGCAGGATCTCCATGGCGCGGATCTTCGGTGCGCCGGTAATCGAGCCGCAGGGGAACAGCGCGGCGAAAATCTGGCGGATGGCGAGGCCGGGCAAGAGTTTCGCCCGCACACGGCTCACCATCTGGTGGACTGTCGGGTAGCTCTCGATGCGGAAAAGCTCCGGCACATCGAGCGTGCCAACCTCGCTGATCAGTGAGATGTCGTTGCGCAGGAGATCGACAATCATCCGGTTCTCGGCCTGGTTCTTCTCGTCGTTGCGCAAGAACGCTTTCAGGCGGTCGTCCTCCGCCTTGGTGGCGCCGCGCGGCGCGGTGCCCTTCATCGGATGCGTCTCGATCATGCCTTCCGCGTCGACCTCGAAGAACAGTTCGGGCGAACGCGACAAGACGATCGGATCGCCGAACGCGACCAGCGCCCCGTACTTCACCGGCTGGCGTTCGGTCAGCGCGTTGAAGGCGGCCAGCGGATCGCCCGACCATTGCGCATGGATCGGAAAGGTCAGATTGCCCTGGTAGCAGTCGCCCTTGCGTATGTGGTCATGCAGCCTGGCAAAGCGTTTGGCGTAGTCGTCCGAAGACCAGGCTGCCTTGGCGTCGAAGATCGGGCCGTTGCTAGCCGGCGGATCGCCTGGCGCGACCGTCTCCTCGACCGGCGCGTCGAACACGCCGAGGCAGAAAAGCGGGGCGCGACGGCCGGCCGGCAGCAGCGGAACGAGCTTGGGTTCGAGCAGGTAACCGGCCTCGTAGGAGAAATAGCCGGCCAGCCATTTGCCGCCGTCATGTGCTGCCTGCGCGGCTTCCAGCGCCGGCAAAAAATCCGCCTCGCCATGCGCTGCGATTATCTCGGCCGGCCGGTCGAAAACGAGCTGACGCGCGGTCTCGTCGTTCCTGAAAATTGCAAAGGGCAGGGGCAGGGACATAAGGCTCGGATGCTGCGGTCACCAGCGATCGATCTATATGGGGGCTCGACCGTTCGCAATCGAGGGAACGGCGTCTCAAGACGCAAAGGCGCGGGAGGCAAAAACAAAAGCGGCGCCAGAGGACGCCGCCTTGTTCCAGATGCCGCCTTGCAATGGCTCAGGTATTGCTGGCTTCTCCCGCGGTCGGGAAGCGGCGCGCAAATTCCTTTTCGTCGCCGGCGGCAAGCAGTTTCGCCTGCTCGATCCAGCGTTCACGTTCGATGCGGCCGTCGAAATTCAACGTCGCCTCGATCCGCTTGACATCGTCGGGTGTCCAGGCGGCGATCTGGGCATAGGTCGTGACCCCAAGCCCTTTGAGCAGCCGCTCGTTGGTCGGGCCGATGCCGATCAGGCGACGCAGATCGTTGGCTTTGCCTGGGGCAGTCGCTGTTGCCTTGCTGGTCGCGGCTTTCTTTGCAGCTGGCGCAGCCTTGCTTGCTGCCGGCGCGGTCCTGGGCACGGCGCTCGCTTTCGATGCAGGCGGTTTCGGTGTTGCCGTTTTCGCCGCACTTGCGCGTGCCGCGGTCGCGGCCTTTGCCGTTGCAGATTTCTTCGGCGCCGGTTTGGCTGGTGCGGATGTCGACATCAGGGTTGACGGCGCCTGCATCGCCGTCTTGGTCGCGCCTGCCTTGGCAGCTGGCGCCTTGGCTGTTGCCGCCTTCGCGGTTGGCGCCTGGGTGGTTTTCGCCTCGCCCAGCCGGCGTTCGAGGTCGGCGCGGGCGCGGCCGCATGCATCCAACTCACCGGTCAGACGGTCGCTATCGGCCCGCAACCTGTCCCGTTCGCTGCGCGTGCGGTCGAGATCGCCGCGCAAACTGTCGAGTTCGCCACGCAGGCGTCCCCAAATGAACCAGCCAACCAACACACCTACCAAGAACGCCAGGAGCATGTAGAAAAAAGTGCCCATTGTCTTTCTCTCTCCAGTCCGATCCGTCCGCCCTGGCCTGTGGAGCCATGACCGGCGAAGGATCATTCGATGGTGATTCCGCAATTTGCAGAACAGCCGGCTTCGATCGAGCTGTCGGCGACCGGTTTGCCCCTGGCCAACAACCGTTGTCGCATCCGCCGGCATGCCATGAACGGGTCGGGATTTTCCGACCGGATCCATTCGTGCCCGGCTGAGCTTGAGGGCGGACGCTATCATACAGCTTACGGGAATCTAACGGAAAACTTCCATGGAAAGTTATTTAAGAACAAATATCCAAGACAAGAATAGAATCGTCGCCAATATGCATTGCAGCTAAACTGTTCTGGAAAACCCGGTCATCCGGTGTTGCGCATCACCCAGTGTTGGTCATCAATTGTCCAGTGCTTCCAGCTCGTCGATCAGTCCGCTGATCACGCCAAGCCCGATCTGCCAGAAGGCAGGGTCGGCCGCGTCGAGGCCGAACGGCGCCAGAAGCTCGGAATGATGCTTGGTGCCGCCGGCGCGCAGCATGGCAAAATATTTCTCCTGAAAACCGCGCTCGGCGTTCTGGTAGACCGCGTAGAGCGAGTTCACCAGGCAATCGCCGAATGCATAGGCATAGACATAGAAAGGCGAGTGGATGAAGTGCGGGATATAGGTCCAGAAAACCTCGTACCCGTCGCGCAGCTTGATCGCCGGCCCGAGGCTTTCCGCCTGCACTTCCAACCAGAACTGGCCGAGCCTGTCGGAGGTCAATTCGCCGCTCTTGCGCTCGGCATGCACCTTGCGCTCGAACTCGTAGAAGGCGATCTGGCGCACGACCGTGTTGATCATGTCCTCGACCTTCTGGGCGAGCATGGCCTTGCGTTCGCGCTTGTCGGTGGTCTGCTCGAGCAGCGAGCGGAACGTCAGCATCTCGCCGAACACCGATGCGGTTTCGGCCAGCGTCAGTGGCGTCGATGCCATCAAGGCGCCCTGGCCGCCGGCCAGCACCTGGTGCACGCCGTGGCCGAGCTCGTGCGCCAGCGTCATCACGTCGCGCGGCTTGCCCCTGTAGTTGAGCAGCACATAGGGATGCGCCGAAGGCACGGTCGGATGGGCGAAGGCACCAGGCGACTTGCCGGGTCTCACCGGTGCGTCGATCCAGTTACGGTCGAAGAAAGTTCTGGCGATCTCCGCCATGTCGGGCGAAAAGCGCTGGTAGGCGGAAAGCACGGTGTTCTTGGCCTCGTCCCAGCCGATGACCGCCTGTGGGGTCTCCGGCAGGGGCGCATTGCGGTCCCAGTGGTTCATCACCTCCATGCCGAGCCAGCGCGCCTTCATCGCATAATAGCGATGCGACAGGCGCGGATAGGCGTCGCGGACCGCGGCGGCGAGTGCATCCACCACGCTGCGTTCGACGCGGTTGGCGAGATGGCGGGAATCGGCAATGTCCTCGAAGCCGCGCCAGCGGTCGGAGATCTCCTTGTCCTTGGCCAGCGTGTTGGTGACCAGCGTAAAGACGCGCAAATTCTTGCGGAAGGTCGTGGCCAGCGCCTCGGACGCCCGGCGGCGCACCTCGCCATCGGCGTCCTGCAGACGATTGAGTGCCGGCTCCAGCGTCAGCTCCTCGCCGTCGACGTCGAAGCGCAAATCGGTCATCGTCTCGTCGAACAGGCGGTTCCAGGCCCCGCGCCCGGTGATCGATTTTTCATGGAAGAGCTGCTCGATGCGGTCTTCGAGCTGATAGGGCTTGTCCTTGCGCAGATCGAGCACCCAGGGCCGGTAATGGGCGAAGGCCGAATCGGCGGCGAGCGCATTTTCGATCGCGCCATCGTCGATGAGGTTCAGCTCGAGCGCGAAAAATAGCAGGTGCGCGCTGGCATCGGTCATCTTTTCCTGGATGTCGCCATAGAGCTTGGCGCGCTGCGGATCCGACGTGTTGCCGGCATAGACAAGCCCGGCATAGGAGACGATGCGGCCGATCAACTCCTCCAGCGCTTCATAGGCCTGAAGCACCTCGCCCAGCCTGCCGGCGCTGCCACGCCCTGCCTCGGCGGCGAGCGTGCCTTTCCAACGGCTTTCGAAGGCGATGGCATCGGCGGCGGCCTGGACGATGTCGCGCTTCAGCTCGGGCGCTTCCATGCCCGAATAGAGATCGGCCAGATTCCATTCCGGCAGGTCGCCAAGCTCCGCCACGCCCTGACCGGGCGCTGCCGCCAGCTTTCGAGCAAAAACCATGCGCATTGCCGATCCTTCCAGATACGAAAATTCGAGGAAACGAGAAGCCGGTCAAATCCTAAGGAATTCATTCACCGGGTTTTTTGAAAGCTTATTTAGAACCCTGTGCCAAGATGATCCATAGGGCGCATTCTCGGGCGGGCACGGGCGGATCAGTCATGGCAGCTTCCATACTCATAGTCGATGACGATCCCGTGCAGCGCCGGCTGCTCGAGGCGGCGGTGACGAAATTCGGCCACACCGCGATCGTCGCCGATGGCGGCGAGGCCGGTCTTGATCTCGTCGACGGACCCAATGCGCGCGACGTGTCGGTGGTCATCCTCGATCTGATGATGCCCGGCCTCGACGGCATCGGCGTGCTGAAGGCGATGCGCGAGCGTGGCATCCACATTCCCGTCATCGTGCAGACCGCGCAGGGCGGCATCGAAACCGTCGTTTCGGCAATGCGTCACGGCGCCTTCGATTTCGTCGTCAAGCCGGCCTCTCCCGACAGGCTGCAGGCGTCGATCGGCAACGCCCTCAAGGTCGAAGCGCTCGAAGGCGAGGTGAAGCGCTCGTCACGGCAGCGCGGCGGCCATCTGACGTTCAAGGACATGATCACCCAAAGTCCGGCGATGGATCGGGTGATCCGGCTCGGCCGCAAGGCTGCGGCGTCCAACATTCCGATCCTGATCGAGGGTGAATCCGGCGTCGGCAAGGAACTGGTGGCGCGCGCCATCCAGGGCAGCGGCGACCGCCGCTCGAAACCGTTCGTCACCGTGAATTGCGGCGCCATCCCCGACAATCTGGTCGAATCGATCCTGTTCGGGCACGAGAAGGGCTCGTTCACCGGCGCCACCGAAAAACATACCGGCAAGTTCGTCGAAGCGCACACCGGCACGCTGTTCCTTGACGAAATCGGCGACCTGCCGCTCGACGTGCAGGTCAAGCTGTTGCGCGCCGTGCAGGACGGCGAAGTCGATCCGGTTGGCGGGCGCTCGACCGTCAGGGTCGACATCAGGCTGATCTCAGCAACCCATCGCAACCTGCTGCAGCAGGTCAAGGACGGCAAGTTCCGCGAGGACCTGTTCTATCGGCTGAACGTCTATCCGATCTTCGTGCCGCCATTGCGCGACCGTCGCGACGACATCCCCTATCTGGTCGAGCACTTCATGGAGAAGGTGGCGCCCACCGATCCGCGCCACCGTCTGCGAGGCATCTCGGCTGCGGCGCTTGCCATGCTGCAGGCCTACGACTGGCCGGGCAACATAAGGCAGCTCGAAAACGCCGTCTTCCGGGCTTCGGTGCTTGCCGACGGCGACATGCTGACCGAAGAAGAATTCCCGCAGATCCGGGCGCAGGTCGAGGGCACGGTCAATCTCGATTCGGGTATCGCCTTGCCAGATTCAGGGGGGCCAGCTTCAGGGGGACCAGGTCCAGGGTGGCCAGCTTCCGGCTTGGCTTCGGGCAGCCAGCCGCGCGACAACTTGGCCGTTGGCGGCATAGCAACCGCCGATCCCGACGCGCCGGCCAGGCCTCGCTTCGGCACGCTGCGGGCGCTCGACGAGCGCGGCAATGTGCGTGCTCTGGCCGACGTCGAACTCGAAATGATCAAGCTCGCCATCGACCACTACAACGGCCAGATGAGCGAAGTCGCCCGCCGCCTCGGCATCGGCCGGTCGACGCTCTACCGCAAGCTCAAGGAATATGGCATCGACCCGGAAACCGGCCGCGTCGAACGGCTCGCTTCCTGAGTCACAGGGCCAAGCTGGTTCTCATCCGGGCATCCATTCGAAGCAAGCACGCCTCGAAACGAGGTATTCGCCGCAGTGTTCACGTATTAAGGCGGACGGTAACAGATCGTGTTTCGAGCTAGCGCCAAAACATGATCTAAACCAGCGGTTTACCACGATATCCTGCGCAATATTTTTGGCGGGATATCGCCACCGTGTTACCGCATTTCGGCTTCAATAAGCGATGATTAACCATTAGGATCGATATTCGGATGCATACACCACGCATCCGTTTGGTCAAATCCGGGGACAAAACGGCAGCCTGCAAGGCCTTTTGATTTGAACAGAATCGAACGACACAAAAACGGGCGGCATTATCACATGAGCGTCTGGCCGAGATGGCTGGCAGCGGCGATTGTTGCCGTCGGGTTCCTTGCAGCGGCGGCATCCGGCGCCAGCGCCGAGACACGTTCGCTGAAGCTCTATCATCTCCACACGCATGAAAAGGCGGAGATCGTCTACAAGCGCAATGGCCGCTACGACCAGGCGGGCTTGCGAAAGATCAACATCATCCTGCGCGACTGGCGCCGCAACGAGCCGACCAAGATGGATCCGCGCCTGCTGGACCTGGTCTGGGAGGCGTATCGGGAGAGCGGCGCCACCGATTACATCCAGGTCGTCTGCGGCTATCGTTCGCCGGCCACGAATTCGATGCTGCGCAGCCGCAGCAGGGGCGTCGCCGAGAAGAGCCAGCACATGCTCGGCAGGGCGATGGATTTCTACATTCCCGGCGTCCCGCTGAAGAAGCTGCGCGACATCGGCCTCAGGATGCAGGGCGGCGGCGTCGGCTACTATCCCAGCTCCGGTTCGCCTTTCGTGCATATGGATGTCGGCAATGTGCGCCACTGGCCCGGCATCAGCCGCCAGGAACTGGCGCGCGTGTTCCCCAACGGCAAGACGCTGCATGTACCGAGCGACGGCAAGCCGCTGCCTGGTTATCAACAGGCGCTCGCCTCCTATAAGGCCCGCAAGGGCGCCGGCGCGCCGGCCATCGAACTGGCCAGCGCAAGCGGCGGTGCAAAAAAATCCCGCGGGTTCCTGGCAGCCCTCTTCGGCGGCGGCGACGACGAGGCGGACGACAGCGCCGATGTGGCGATGGCCGAGCAAGCGCCAAAGCCCCGTAACGTGAAGCCGGCGCCGTCCGCCAAGAGCAGCAACCTGCCTGGCATTGCCATCGTGGCGCCTCAGGATGCCAAGCGCGCCGAGATTCCGGAAGTCGCCGATGCTCCGGCGCCGGCGCCTGAACCGGAGAATGACACGCCGGAGACGATCATCGCGGCATTGCCGGCGCGCAGTATCCCGCTGCCGGATTTTGCTCCGCGCCCGAAGACCGACGTCGGCGCCCAGCCGCCTGAAAATGTTCCGTTCGGCGTGGCGGATGCGGCTGGATCGACCGAACAGGCGGTGGCGACCGCGCAAGCGTCGGCAAGTGTGGCGCCGGCAAGCGTGGCACCTGAAAACGTTCCGTTCGGCGTGGCAGACCCGTCTGCCGCAGCCGGCCCGGTGCAGGCCGCGGCCAATACCATTCCCGTGCCGAGCTGGCGGCCCGATCATTCGCTGCCGGCCGATCTTTCGCAGGCGGGTCTTGCACCGCAGGACAAGCAAGTGTTGCTGGCGCTGGCGAGTGCGGCCGAGCGGAGCAACACCGCCACCGACGCATTCTCCGTATTGCCGTCGGCGCGGCCAGACAGTTCGCAGCCCGACGAGGTCAAGGCCGTTCTGGAACGGGTCAGCGCGACCGACGAATACAAGGTCGCGTCGCTTTCCGAGCAAGCATCGGTATTCGAGGAACCGGCGAACGACGACGGCGCATCGAGCGACGGGGCATCGCCGCGCGAGGCCATCGTTGCCCGCCCGGCCGGCTCCGATCCGGCTGCCGTCATCGGAGCAGGCGTGAAGACCACACGCAAGGAACCCAGGGCTACCGCCCGCGACCTGAAGCCCGGCCCCAAGCCGGTGGTGGTCGCCGCCGCGCCGCAGGCCGCCCGGTGGGCGCTGCACAGCGGTGAGTATGTCGCAACCGTTTCGGATGCGACAACGGCGCCGCGCCACGCCTACGACTTCGTCCGTACGGCACCGAGCGAGGTCTATACCGTGGGCTTCCAGCCGGGCAACGAAATGGCCGACGCCAACCGGTTCACCGGTAAGGCCGTCAAGTTCATGTCAGTGGCCCGCTTCAAGACCGAGTAGGCCGCGCTCGGCATCCCCGCGCGGCCTTCACCGCCGGCACTGGCTTCCTTCATCCCGGGATGCTAACCAATGGTCGGCATTCTCCCGCTTCGTCTAATGGTAGGACAGCGCCCTTTGAAGGCGTGAATCGTGGTTCGAGCCCATGAGCGGGAACCAGCCGGCGAACCAGATCGGCGGCAGGCCAGATCGGCGGCGATGTTAGCGCCCGAGCTTGCTTGCAGCGCGCGCCAAGGCTTCGATCTCGTCCCATCTGCCGGCCTTGACCAGATCGTCCGGCGCCACCCAGGAACCGCCGACGCAGATGACGTTGGGCAGGCTGAGGTAGTCGGCGGCGTTCTTGCCGGTGATACCGCCGGTCGGGCAGAATTTCACGTCGGCAAGCGGCGAGGCGAAAGCCTTGAGCGAGGCGATGCCGCCCGACTGTTCGGCCGGGAAGAATTTCAGAAAGCGCAGGCCGGCTTCGCGCGCGGCCATGACCTCTCCCGGCGTGATGGCGCCAGGCAGCAACGGCACATCGCTGTCCCTGGCTGCCGCGAGAAGCTCGCGGGTGATGCCGGGGCTGACGATGAACTTCGAGCCGGCGGCCGCCGCCTCGCCGAACTGGCGGGCGTCCAGGATGGTGCCGGCGCCGACGACGGCGTCTTCGACCTCGCCTGCCACCCGGCGGATCGCCTCCAGCGCGTCGGCGGTGCGCAGCGTGATTTCGATCGCCGGCAGGCCACCGCGGGCCAGCGCCCGGGCCAGCGGCACCGCATCGGCGGGATTGGCGATCTTCAGCACCGGTATGACCGGCTGGCCGTTGAGGAGCGACAGGAGCTTTTCGGTCGTGCTGGGCATTCGTCGTCTCTCCTCTGTTGATCAAGTCGACCGGTTAGCAGAAGGCGGTTTTTCTGTCCACGAAACGCGGCGTGTCGCGATGTCACGCGTGGTGTTCGAAACGCACCCGCGGTCAGACCGCTCCCGGCTCTGCCTTGATCCGGCTGTCGTGAGCGTTTAGTGGCTTGGTGATGACACTGCCCAGCCAAGGCTTCCGCGTTGCCGCGCTTTACCGCTTCGCCCGGCTCGACACCTTCGAGGCGCTGCGCGCGCCGCTCGCCGCCTTCTGCCGCGCACGCGGCATCAAGGGCACGCTGCTGCTGGCGCGTGAGGGCATCAACGGCACGGTCGCCGGCAGTGAAGCGGCAATCGCGGCGCTCATCGGTCATCTCGAATCCATCGACGGTCTCGCCGGCCTCGAGATCAAATACAGCAGCGCCGCAGCGATGCCGTTCCACCGCATGAAGGTACGGTTGAAGCGCGAGATCGTCACCATGGGCGTGGACAATATCGATCCGGCGGCAGGTGCAGGCACCTATGTTGCGCCAGCTGACTGGAACGCACTGATCTCGGATACAGGCACCATCGTCATCGACACGCGTAACGCCTACGAGGTGTCGCTCGGCACCTTTAAGGGCGCTGTCGATCCCGCCACCACCAGCTTCCGCGAATTCCCGGCCTGGGTCGAGCAGCATCGGCATGAGCTCGAGGGGCGCAAGGTCGCCATGTTCTGCACCGGCGGCATACGCTGCGAGAAGGCGACGGCCTATGTGAAGTCGCTCGGCTTCGAGGATGTGTTCCACCTCAAGGGCGGCATTCTGAAATATCTCGAGGACGTCCCCGCGGAACAGAGCCTGTGGCAAGGCGAATGCTTCGTCTTCGACGAGCGCGTTTCGGTGTCGCACGGGCTGCTCGAAGGCGAGGCCGAACTCTGCCGCGCCTGCCGGCATCCGCTGGTGGCAGAAGACCGGCTGTCGCCGAAATATGCTACCGGCGTTTCATGCCCGCATTGCTTCGATGCCCGCTTGGACGAAGATCGCTCCCGTTATGCCGAGCGCCAGCGCCAGGTCGAGCTGGCGCAAGCGCGCGGCGATCGCCATATCGGAAGTTAGCTCACGTCAATCAACTTCACGTTAAGCAACAGAGAAGCGATCGATGACCCATAGCCATGTCCCGTCGTTCTGCCGGCGCGCGACCTCGGTGGTGATCGTGCCGTCGGGAAGCCGGGTCGAGGTGAGCGCCAGGTCGCCATTGATGACAGCCGGACGCTGATCTCCGGACTGAAATTTTCGGCCGGTTGCGGTGATCTCCGCGAACAGCGCCCGGATGGCTTCGCGCCCGAGCGTCAGTTGTCCGCCACCGCTGTCGATGACTGCATGCGGCTCAAAAAGCGCCGCCATGCCGTCAATGTCTCCGGCCCACTGCCGCGAAATCAGCAGGCGCTCCAGCTCTTGGGGATCGCGTGCCGGCTGGCGGTCTGTCTCATCGGTCATGCCAGGCTCCTCCCAAGCGACATGCCGCGACATTAGTCGAAGTCGAGGGCGGTTTCGACACATCCAATGTCCACAGCGCCGCGTGTTGTTCGGGCGCGGAAGGAGGCTGCAGCACTTTGATTTCGCGTGAAATCCCAGCAGATGTCGGTGCGAGGTCATGCGTCGCAGCGGGCAAAAGGATGCGCCGCGTCATTGTAATGTCAAACTGCGGGACCTAGGTCTTCGACGTGCAAACCTGCCCGCGCACCTTCGGCCGGGCCAATTCTGGAGGCATAGATGTTCGATCCCAAGAAGCTCCTCGACGATCTGCTCGGCTCGCAAGTTCCAGGCACCGGATCGACCGTCCGCGACAAGGCCGGGCAGGCGGTGCAGATGGCCAAGGACAATCCGCTTGCCGCCGGTGCGCTGGCCGCGGTGCTGCTCGGAACCGGCCCAGGCCGCCAGGTCACCGGTGCGGCGGTGAAGCTTGGTGGGTTGGCTGCGATCGGCGGCCTCGCCTACAAGGCCTACCAGAACTACAAGAACGGCAACGCGCCAGCCGAGACACAAGCTGCCGGCGAACCGGAATTGCTGCCGCCGCCGGCCGATACCGCCTTCCATCCGTCGCAAGCGCCGCAGGGCGAAGACGAATTCACGCTGACGCTGGTCAGGGCGATGATCTCGGCGGCGAAGGCCGACGGTCACGTCGATGATGAAGAGCGGCAGAAGATCGCCGGCAAGCTCAGCCTCGCCGGCGTCGGCGCCGAAGCGGAGAAATTCCTGATGTCGGAACTGGAGGCGCCGCTCGATCTGGATGTGCTGATCGCCGGGGCCAAGACCGATGCGCAAAAGCTGGAACTCTACACCGCCTCGCGTCTTGCCATCGATCCGGACACGCGGGCCGAACGCGGCTATCTCGACCTGCTTGCCGGCCGCCTCGGCCTGCCGGACGCGCTGGTCGACCATGTCGAGGCGACGGTGACGGCGGCGAAGGTACCGGCGGCATCCACGGGCGAGGCAGCCAAGCCGGCCGTCAATTCGCGCTGGTAAAAGCGGGCTGCGACACGGCCGTCCGACGTTAGCTTCTCGTTAACCGAGGAAGCGCATGATTTTACATAGTCGGATCGGCTTTCCTCCTCCCAAGCCCGGTTCGGATCAGGGGCGGTCGCCAATGGCCGCCCTTTTTGTGAGCACAGGCTTTGGGCCGGCTTGCCATGGTTCCCGTCATTTGCGATGGCTCATCCCTTTCAGGGAGTACAGCCATGACCGACTATAAAACCGCCATCGTCACCGGCGCCGGCACGGGCATCGGCAAAAGCGTCGCCACGGCGCTGCTCAAGGCCGGCTGGAACACGGTCTTCTGCGGCCGCCGCAAGCCGGTGCTGGATGAGGCGATCGCCGCGGCCGGGCCGACGCAGGCTAAGGCATTGGCCTTCGCCTGCGACATCAGCAAAGCCGATCAGGTCGACGATCTGTTCGAGACGGTGGCTGCGGCTTTCGGGCGCGTCGACCTGCTCTTCAACAATGCCGGCACGAGCTACAAATCGACATTGATCGACGACATCCCGGTCGAGGTGTGGAACGACATCGTCGGGGTCAATCTCACCGGCTCGTTCCTGTGTGCTCGCGCCGCCTTCGGCGCCATGCGCAGGCAGCAGCCGATGGGCGGCCGCATCATCAACAACGGCTCGGTATCGGCCTATGCGCCACGGCCGGGTTCGGTGCCCTATACCGCGACCAAGCACGCCATCACCGGGCTGACCAAGACGCTGGCGCTGGACGGCAGGCCCTTCGACATTGCTTGCGGCCAGATCGACATCGGCAACGCGCTGACCGACATGGCGCAGGCGATGACGGTCGGCGTGCCGCAGGCCAACGGCACCATTGCCGCCGAAGCGGTGATGGATGTCGAGCGCGTTGCCGACGCCGTCCTCCATATGGCCAGCCTGCCGCTCGACGCCAACGTGCTGTTCATGACCGTGATGGCGACGAAGATGCCGTTTGTCGGGCGAGGCTAAGTTAGTCTCAACCGGATCCTAAATCAGGGCCGCGTGACCGGAAGCGGCACGCCGGGAAGATAGAGCGAAATCGGACGGATTTCGTAGACCGCGGTCGGATTGACGCGGCGAAGATCGCGCGCAATGTCGATAGCGGCGTCACGGTTGGCGCAGTCGACGACATAGAGCCCCAGCAATTGTTCCTTGGTCTCGGCGAAGGGGCCGTCGATAATCATTCCGGTGCCTGGCCCGCGCAAGGTACAGGCGTCCTGTGTCGCGCCGAGCCGGGCCGCCGCCCCAAGGGTGCCTTGCCGGTAGAGCCGATCGTTGATCTGGAGAAGATCGGTCATCAGCGCCGCATCCTGCTCAGGCGTCAGTGCCGTAATCGCTTCTTCCTCGTGATAGGCAAGAATGGCATAGAACATCTGGCGTCTCCTTTCGTCCGTCGTGTACCTCGTCCTCACTTGGCCAGGAACGCCTCGATCCGCTCCAGCGCGCGCAGGATGTTCTCCTCGGAATTGGCGTAGGACAGCCTGACATAGCCTTCGCCGAGAATGCCGAAGTCGGGGCCGCCGATCAGCGCCACGCCGGCATCCTCGAGCAGCGCCGAGGCGAGCTTCTTGGCCTTCCAGCCGGTTTTGGAAATATTGGGGAAGGCATAGAAAGCACCTTTCGGCGTGATGCAGGAAATGCCGGGCAAGGCATTCAGCCCCTCGACCACGACCTTCCTGCGGCGGTCGAAGGCGCGCATCATCCTGTCGACGTCGTCCTGCGGGCCGTCGATGGCGGCTATGCCGGCATACTGGCTCGGCGCGTTGACGCAGGACCAGCAATTGACCGCCAGCTTGCGCACCTTGTCGTAGAGATGCGCGCCCTTGTCACCGTTCGGCCAGATCGACCAGCCCATGCGCCAGCCGGTCATCGCCCAGGTCTTCGACCAGCCGTTGAGCACGATCAGCCGATCACGGATTTCGGGGAAGGTGAGCAGCGAACAATGCGTCTCGCCGTCATAGGTCATCACGTCGTAGATCTCGTCGGAGAGGATGGCGACGTCCGGGTGTGCTTGCAGCCCTTGGACCAGCTTCTCGATCTCGGCGCGAGGCGTGACGCCGCCGGTCGGATTGGCGGGCGAGTTGAGGATCAGCAGCCTGGTCTTCGGGCTGATCAGCGCCAGTGTCTCCTCGGCGGAAAAGGCGAAGCCGTTCTCCTCGCGCATCGGCACCGGGATGGGGGCAGCGCCGGTGAACTCGATCATCGAGCGGTAGATCGGAAAGCCCGGATCGGGATAGAGAATTTCGGCGCCCGGCTCGCCGAACATCAGGATCGCCGCGAACATGGTCGGCTTGCCGCCGGGCAGGATCATCACCGCTTCCGGCGAGACTTCGACGCCGGTGGTGGCCAGTGTGCGGCGGACCACCGCTTCGCGCGTCGCCAGCAGGCCGTTGGCCGGCGTATAGCCGTGATGGCCGTCGCGCAGCGCCTTGATCGCGGCCTCGACGATGTGCTGCGGCGTCTTGAAGTCGGGCTGGCCGATGCCGAGATTGACGATATCGCGGCCCTGATGGGCAAGTGCCGTGGCACGCGCCAGCACCGCGAATGCATTTTCCTCGCCGAGGCGGTCGAAGGCCGAAATCGTGTGGAGCATTTTTCCCGTCCGTGTGGTTCTTTCAGCGAGCGTGCGTTTTTGTGAGCGTCCGCCCGCAAAAGTCAAACGGATTGGAGTTTTCGGTGTCGGAAAATCTCAAGAATTGGCAACCGCGCCCGCGGCCCGGACGCAAGGTGCTGGAGGGCCGCACTGTCAGGCTGGAGCCGCTCAACGCCGAAAAACACGGCGACGGCCTGTTCGAGGCCTCGTCGGTGGTCGATGCCGGCGATCGCTTCGCCTGGCTGTTCGACTACCCGCCCCAGACCCGCGCCGACTTCCAGCCATGGCTGGACAAGGCCGAAGCCAGCGATGACCCGCTGTTCTTTACCGTCATCGACAAGGCCAGCGGCAAGGTCGCCGGACGCCAGACGCTGATGCGTATCGACGCCGCCTACGGCGTCATCGAGATCGGCAACATCTATTGGGGCCCGCTGATCTCGCGCAAGCCGGCGGCGACGGAAGCGCAGTTCCTGTTCATGAAGTACGTCTTCGACGAGCTTGGCTACCGCCGTTACGAATGGAAATGCAACAATCGCAACGAGCCGTCGAAGCGCGCGGCGGAACGTTTCGGCTTCAAGTTCGAAGGCATTTTCCGTCAGCATCTTGTGGTCAAAGGCGAAAACCGCGATACCGCGTGGTATTCGATCATCGACAAGGAATGGCCTGATCTGCGCAGAGCCTATGAGGCGTGGCTCGATCCGGCTAATTTCGACAGCGATGGCCAGCAGAGGCGGCGGCTCGAGGATTTTCGCGCTGAGTTCGGCGCCTGACCATGATCCCGAAAAGTGGACGCCGGTTTTCGGATAAGATCATGGTCAAACAAGAAGACAGAGCCTCCATCCCGATTCTGCCGGGATGGATCAGGCTTTAGCAGAGGCTCGTAGATGGCGCATACCCACGACCACGCTTCGCAAGGGCATGACGACAGCCATGGCGCAGGGCATGTGCACGGCTCGACCGACAAGAAGCGCGTGCTGATCGCTGCCTGCCTGACCGCCGGCTTCATGGTTGCGGAGACGCTGGGCGCCATCTTCACCGGCTCACTGGCGCTGCTGGCGGATGCCGGCCATATGCTTGCCGATTGCGTCGCGCTCGGCCTTGCCTGGTATGCCTTTCATCTTGCGAGCCGGCCGGCGACCGTGCGCCTCACCTATGGTTTCGGCCGGGTCAAGACGCTGGTCGCCTACACCAACGGCATCGCCATCTTCGCCATCGCGCTGTGGATCGTCTACGAGGCTTGGGGCCGCTTGCAAGCGCCGGCTCCGGTGCTCGGCGGGCCGATGCTGGTCGTGGCGATCGCCGGCCTGCTGGTCAATCTCGGCTCGTTCTACGTGCTGCATGGCGGCGACCGCGGCAGCCTGAATATGCGCGGTGCCATCCTGCACGTGCTCGGCGACCTGCTCGGCTCGGCGGCGGCGATCGTCGCGGCGCTGGTGATCCTGGCGACGGGCTGGACGCCAATCGACCCGATCCTGTCGATCCTGGTCTCGCTGCTGATCCTGTCCACGGCCTGGTCGCTGATGCGCGAGGCAGCGCACGTCCTGCTCGAGGGCGTGCCGGTAAGCCTCGACCGCGACCTGATCGCGAGGGACATCGAAGGCTCGGTCAAGGGCGTGCGTGAGGTGCATCACATGCATGTCTGGTCGCTCGATGGCTCCAGCAACATGGCGACGTTGCATGCCTGCCTCAATGACGGCGTCGATGCGCATATGGCGGTCAGCGCGATCAAGAAACGGCTTGCGGCGGAACATGGCATAGCCCATGCCACCGTCGAACCGGAATTCGGCCAATGTGCAGACAGCCATGAGCATGATGACGAGCACGATCATGCGCATGACACGGCACCGCACCGCGGCCATTATCACTGACTTCGGGAGTTCTGGGTATTGGCAACGATCGACATGAACTCCTGCCACCTTCGGACCACGTGATGGACCGCGACACCCGCAATGCGGCGATCGGCGCCGCCTGGGTTTTGCTGCTGTTCGGCATCGCGGCCTATTATCTTCCAACCGTGATGCTGGCCGTCGGCAAGGTCTCGACGGTGCTAGCCGGCGTCGTCGCCGCGATCTTCATGGTGGCAATCTTCGTCGTGTTCTGGCTGCGTAGCCGCAGCCAGCGCAAAAAAGGAAAATGACATGCGCATTCTGATTACCGGCGCGGCAGGCATGGTCGGCCGCAAGCTCATCGCCAGGCTGGCCAAGGACGGGACGCTCGGCGGCCGCAAGATCGCCGCGCTCGACCTTCACGACATCGTGCCATCGCAGGCGCCGGTCCTCGACGGCGTCAGCATCGGCGTCCACACCGGCGACCTTGCCGCGCCGGGGGCGACGGCAGATCTGGTCGCGCCGCGCCCTGACGTGATCTTCCATCTCGCCGGCGTGGTGTCGGGTGAGGCGGAGGCCAATTTCGATCTCGGCTATCGCGTCAATCTCGACGGCACGAGGGCGCTGTTCGATGCCGTCCGGCTGGCGGCATTTGCGCCGCGCCTCGTATTCACCTCGTCGATCGCCGTGTTTGGCGCGCCGTTTCCCGACATCATTCCGGACGAGTTCCACCCGACGCCGCTGACCTCCTACGGCACGCAGAAGCTGATCGGCGAGGCGCTGCTTGCCGACTATACCAGGCGCGGCTTCTTCGACGGCATCGGCATCAGGCTGCCGACCATCTGCGTCAGGCCGGGAAAGCCGAACAAGGCGGCCTCAGGGTTCTTCTCCGGTATCATCCGCGAGCCGCTGAGCGGCCATGAAGCGATCCTGCCGGTGCCGCGCTCGGTCGTCCACACACACGCCAGCCCGCGTTCGGCGGTGAATTTCCTCATCCATGCGGCGCAGATCGACGGCGCCGCCGTCGGGCCGCGCCGCAACCTGACGATGCCGGGCGTCGCCGTCACTGTCGGCGAACAGATCGAAGCGCTGGAACGCGTCGCCGGCGCCAAGGCGGTGAAACTGATCCGCGAGGAGCCCGACGAGACGATCTGGGCGATCGTCAAGGGCTGGCCGACACGCTTCGAGGCGCGGCGCTCGAGGGAGCTTGGCTTTGCCGCCGAAACGAGCTTCGACGACATCATCCGCGTCCATATCGAGGACGAGTTGGGTGGCAAGATCCCTAGTTAAGCGCCCTGATCGGACGCAACGAGGTCAGGCGCCAGTCAGGCTGGCCGAAAGCAGCAGCAGTCCGAACAGGAAGACGAAGGCGGCGCCGCCGATCTCGACGAAGGAATGGATGCGATTGCCCATGCGGCCATCGCCGGCGAAATACACCGCCCAGTTCTTCGCGGTTACTGCAAGCGTCGCCAGGGCCGAGACGGTGATTGCGGTGCCGAGCGCCATGGCCAGCACCGACAGGATGCCGCCGAACCACAGGCCGTTGAGCAACGCAAAGCTCAGCACGATCAGCGCGCCGGAACAGGGGCGGATACCGACGGCAGCCACCGCCGACCAGGCCGTGCGCCAATCGAAGCGATCGCCGGAAAGCAGCGCCGGGTCGGGCGCATGCGAGTGCCCGCAGGTCTCGCAGATCTCGCCCGCCGCGTGGCTGTGGTGGTCGTGCGCAGCATGGGTATGATCGTGGGCGCCGTGATCGTGATGGTCATGCGCATGATCATGGTGGTCATGCGCATGAAGCGCGTGCGAATGTGCCGCATGGGCATGCGCGGAATGTGAATGGCCGGCATGTGAATGGCCGGCATGGGCAGCCGAGAGGCTGTAGCCGGGGCTTGCCCCGAACAGGCGCAGGATGGCCGGACCGGCCTTGCGCCACAGCAGCCAGGCGCCGAACAGAGTGACGAAGACATAGCTCATGATTTCGAGGAACCATGCGGCGTCGGTCATCGACACAGCAGTGCCGCGCAGCACGAAGTAGGCCACCAGCATCACCACGATCGCGGTCAGCGCCTGCAGCAGGGCCGAGACGAAGGACAACATGATGCCGCGCCGGAGCGCCACTTCATTGGCCACCATGTAGGACGAGATCACCGCCTTGCCGTGACCGGGGCCGGCGGCGTGGAAAATGCCATAGGCAAAGGACAGGCCGATGAGCAGCCACAACTTGCTGCCGTCCTGGCGCATCGCCTTCATCGCGCCGGCCAACGCATGATAGAATTCCTGCTGGCGCAGATTGATCCACATCAGGATGTGGGCGAACGGACCGGTGGCGGTTGGAGCCATGCCGTCATTGGTGCCGATGCCGAGTGAGCTCTGGGCGTGGGCGGAGCCGAGAAAGTGCGTCATCACAAAGGCGACGGCCAGAAGACCGACTGCCAAACGCAGGGGCGGTTTGCTCACTGGATCTATCCTTCCGGCTGACAGGTCAGTTCAAGCTTGGTGGCAAAGATCTTGCTCATGTCGGTGCCTGTCGGATCGTTGAAGAAGGCCTCGGTCAGGGTCTTCTGGTTCTGGGCGATCGCCTCGTCCGGGTTGGGGCGGACGACCTTGCTGGTGCAGGTCGTCGGCAAGCCATCGACCTGCAGATTGGCATCCTCGGTAAAATCGATCGCGGTGTAGAAGGTCGGGTCGTAGACGCCGATATCTATCTTGCCGCTCAGTTTGATCGGCACCTTCGGTTCAGATTCAAACAGGATGATCAACTGGTCATTGTCGAAATTGGCCATCAAATGCGGCGGCGGGGTCATTGCCACGTCCTTGCCGTCGACGGTGACGAGCTGGAAATAGTTGAATTCGGCAAGCGAGGCATGGACGGTGTCGGCGACATCCTTCAGCTCCTTGTCATCGAGTTTCAGGTCGGAATTCTTGTCGAACTCCATCATCACCGTGCTCGAAAACAAATCATCGAAGCGCCAGACATGGCGCAATGCCTTCACAGTTTGGTGATCCGGGCTAAGGACCACTTCGAGGCGAGCTTCAGCGAAGACGTGGGGATGCACCTCAGCCGGTCCGACGGCGGCAAACGTCGCGGTCAGGGCCGAAGCCAGCATGATTGCTTGCCGTTTCAGGTGCATTCTCGGTCGCGATTCAATCGGCTTCGGTGAATTGCCGACAGTTACCAGAAAGCGGGCGAAAATGGGACCGCAACGCGGCTGAACGCTCATGTGTTGTCCAGCGTCTTGAACCACTGCACCAGGAAGTCTACGAAAACGCGAACTTTTGCAGGCAGATAGCGCCGGTGCGGATAGACGGCAAAAATGCCGCCGCCGGGCAGGATGCGGTCGTCCAGCACAGTCACCAGATTGCCGTTTTCGATGTCGGGCGCGGCGATGAAATCCGGCAGGACGGAAAACCCCAATCCCGCGACGGCGGCCGCCCTTGCCGCCATCGGGCTGTTGACCTCGATCGGGCCGGAAACCGAAACGCTCACCGTATCGCCGCCGTCGCCCTTGAACGGCCAGTTGGTGAGCCAGCGGCCATTGGTGTCGATGATGCAAGGCACGCGGGCAAGGTCTTGCGGCCTGACCGGCATGCCATGCTTGGCGATCAGTTCGGGAGACGCGCAAAGCCGTACCGAAAACGGGGCCAGGCGTCTGGCGATCAGCGAGGAACTTTCCAGCCGCGAAATGCGCACCGCGAGATCGAAACCCTCCTCGACCAGATCGACGAAACGGTCATCGAGATGGATGTCGAGCACGATGTCGGGATGCTGCTTGGCGAAATCGATCAGAGACTGGCCGATCGGCGCGTCGGCAAAGGTGCGCGGCGCGGACAGCTTGATCCTGCCGCGCACGTCGCCTGAGGATTCGCGCACCGCATCGGCAAGGCTATCGACCTCGCGCACGATCTCCGAGGCGCGCCGGTAATAGGTGTGGCCGGCCTCGGTCAGGGAAAACTGCCTGGTGGTGCGGTTGAGCAGCAGCGCGCCGAGCTCGTCCTCCAACTCGCGCACATATTTCGACAACAGCGCCTTCGAGCGGCCGATCTTGCGCGCCGCCGCCGAAAAGCCTTCGGCCTCGACCACGTCGATGAAGGCGCGCATGCGGGTCAGCGTATCCATGTCATGCGCCTCCTTGGTGGGCCGAAAGGATGCGGGCGGCCAGCGCAATCAGCTGCCGGTCGCTGTTCTTCGGGCCGAGCAGCGAAAGGCCGAACGGCGCCCCGCCGGTCTTGCCGAGCGGCAGCGCGATTTGCGGAAAACCGGACAGGCCGGAAAGGCATAGCAGTCTCAGCGCGCGCTCGCGATAGGTCTGCAAATCGTCGAACGACGCCGCCTTGAGCGGCGCGGCACCCGGAACGGTCGGAAGCACAAGAACGCCGTCCTCGCCAAGCAGGCCGGCAAGCTCGAGGCGAAACGAAACGCGACGTTCCGTTTCACGTTGCGCGGTTGCCGCGTCGACGGTCGCGCCGTGCTCGAAACGCTCCTTGACACCGGGTCCCAGCATGCGGTCGCCGCCGGCGATCCAGGCGCCGTGATTTTGCCATGCTTCATAGCCCTGCAGCTTGCGGAAGCACCAATAGAGATCGTCGGTCGAATGAGACAGCGGGCCGACGCTGCGCGGCGCGCCCAGCACCGAAGCGACGCTGCGGAGCATGGCGCGATATTCGTCGGCCTCGTGCGGGCCAAGCACGAGGCCGTCCAGCGCAGCGAGGGCGACGGGGCGTCTCAGTTCGTGGGAATGCGGATCGTCGCCGAGCAGCACCGTGCCGACCTTTTCGTAGGTGACGATATCCTTGGCGAACCAGCCGAACGTGTCCAGCGAAGGCGCCAGCGGCATGGCTCCGTCGAGCGGAATGCGGCCATGCGTGGTCCTGAGGCCGACCAGGCCGCAGAAGCTTGCCGGCGCACGGATCGAGCCGCCGGTGTCGGACCCGGTGGCGATGTCGGCAAGCCCGCCGGCAACCGCCGCGGCAGAACCCGAGGATGAACCGCCGGTGACGCGATCGGGTGCCGCCGGATTGACCGGCGACGGGAAATGCGCGTTCAGCCCCAACAGGGAAAACGCCAGCTCGTCGGTCTGCGTCTTGCCGACGAAACGCGCACCCGAATCAAGCAGCGCCTGGACGGCCGGCGCAGTCGCCGTGGCCGGTGAAGCTTCCCGGTATTTCTGCGGATTGCCGCAGCCGGTGCGATAGCCGGCGACGTCGAAGATATCCTTGACGGCAAGCCGCAAGCCGGCAAGCGGGCCGGATTTCGTATTGGCTACAGGGGTTTGATCAAGGTCGAGAAAAGCGTTCAGCGGGCCGCGAGTGCCTGTCATGCGTTCGATATCCGGATGTGCTTGCCGCAGCATTGTTCTTCTGGTTGCCGCAGCATTGTTCGATGCCACAAATTTTACAACCTGCCATACGATTTTTATTGATTGTGAAATCTTTCGATCTTATATCGCGCTTGCCCAAAGTCGCACGTGCCTGTGGGTGTCCGCCGATCCTCGAATGGTGAGGGCAATCGGTAAGGTAACTGGAGCCAACCCCTCCAGTCGGTTTAGCGGCCAACCGCCAACCGAGGACACCTTGAAGCAACGACGGTGCGGGCCTTTCTGGTGTTCTGCCGGTCGTCCAAAGACCGGGGTTACTGAAGAGGCACACCTTCATTGCCGGCAGTGCGGACGGGTCTCCCATCCAAGCCAAGGCAGACAAAGCGAACCGAGGCCGGGCAAGGCCAAGGTTCACCGCCGCGAGACGGCGCTTCATGGTTCCGGGGTCTCCACCGGCTGGTTCCATGGATTTCCGTCCCGCCTTTGTCCACCGCGTGTTCGCGAGGCCGAGAGCCCGCGTCCGCAAGCCTTTGTGCGCGCCGCAAGGCGCTGATGGAGAGACCCCGATGGCTACCCAGCGCATCCTTGACTTTCTCGCCACCCGACGTCCGAACGGCCCGTGCCTCGTCGTCGACCTCGATGTCGTGCGCGACAATTTCCGCGCTTTCGAGAAGGCGCTTCCCGATTCCAAGATCTACTATGCGGTGAAAGCAAATCCGGCACCGGAAATCCTGCGCCTGCTTGCTGCGATGGGCTCGTCCTTCGACACCGCTTCCGTTGCCGAAGTCGAGATGGCGATGGACGCCGGTGCGCCGGCGGACCGCATCTCCTTCGGCAACACCATCAAGAAGGAGCGCGACATCCAGCGCGCCTACCAGCTCGGCATCAAGCTGTTTGCAGTGGACTGCGTCGAGGAGGTCGAGAAGATCGCCCGCGTCGCTCCCGGCGCTCGCGTGTTCTGCCGCGTCCTGACCGACGGCGAGGGCGCCGAATGGCCGCTGTCGCGCAAGTTCGGCTGTGTGCCGGCGATGGCGGTCGACGTGCTGCGCCATGCCAGGGCGCTCGGTCTCGACGCTTATGGCGTGTCGTTCCATGTCGGCTCGCAGCAGACCGACCTGACCGCCTGGGACCGCGCGCTCGCCGACGCCAAGAAGGTGTTCGCGACGCTGGCCGACGAAGGCATCGTGCTGAAGATGGTCAACATGGGCGGCGGTTTCCCGACCCGCTATCTCAGGGATGTGCCGGCGGCGCAAGCCTATGGCCAGGCGATCTTCTCGGCGCTCAGGAAGCATTTCGGCAACGCCATCCCCGAGACGATCATCGAGCCGGGCCGCGGCATGGTCGGCAATGCCGGCGTCATCAAGTCGGAAGTCGTGCTGATCTCGAAGAAGGCCGACAACGACAATGTGCGCTGGGTGTTCCTCGACATCGGCAAGTTCGGCGGTCTCGCCGAGACGATGGACGAGGCGATCCGCTATCCGATCGTCACCGCGCATGACGGCAGCGAGACCGCGCCTTGCGTGCTCGCCGGCCCGACCTGCGATTCGGCCGACGTGATGTACGAAAAGACGCCGTACCCGCTGCCCTTGTCGCTGACCATCGGCGACGAGGTGCTGATCGAGGGCACCGGCGCCTACACGACGACCTACGCCTCGGTCGCCTTCAACGGCTTCGAACCTCTCCGATCCTACGTGATCTGACGGTTCGAAAGAACCGATCAGATCATCCCAGGTGGGCGCCTGTCGCCCGCCCGGGCTCGCCTGTGGAACAATCCGCTCGTGAAGGATCGCGGAAATGGACGTTGTAGATCTCATTGTTGAAGGCGCCGCAGGAATCTCCCCCCTTGAGGGGGAGATGGCCGGTAGGTCAGAGGGGGTCGGTTCGACTGGGCGCGACATCTTGCGGCAGATGGAGATCGGCGCTTCACGCGCGGCGACCCCCTCTGTCGCCTTCGGCGACATCTCCCCCTCGAGGGGGGAGATTGCCGGCGCTTTTGTCATCACCGCCGAAACCGCCGCCGACGTTGGCGCTCGCGAAGCTTTGCTCGATCGCGCCATGGGGCCGAAGCGCCGGAAGAAGTCGTCGGAAAAGCTGCGGCGCGGCCGCCGGCCTTCGGAGGGTCTGGCCTTTGTCGCGCGCGATGCGTCGGGCACTGTTGCCGGCACCGTGCGGCTGTGGGACGTGGTGCTGGGCGAGGGCGGCAAGGCAGCGCTGCTGCTCGGCCCGCTTGCGGTCGACCCGGCGCTCAAGAATGCCGGCATCGGCTCGGCGCTGATGCGCCATGCGGTCACTGAGGCCGAGCGGCTTGGCCATGCGGCGATCCTGCTGGTCGGCGACGCGCCCTATTACGAGCGCTTCGGGTTTTCGGCCGCAAAGACCGGCTCGCTGGCCATGCCGGGGCCTTACGAGCGGCACCGCCTGCTGGCACGGGAACTGGTTGTCGGCGCGCTCGATGGCGCGCAAGGCACGCTGAAGGCGGCCGGGCGCAAGCTGAAGGCGCAGCGACTGCCGCTTGCTGCCTGATGGTTCGAAACAAGCCGCCGATCGTGGCGGCTTGTTTCGCCTTAGCTGGATCAGCCGATCAGCTGGCTGAGCGCCATGGCGACTGTCATGTCGCCTTCGACCTTTATCTTGCCGGACATGAAGGCCATGGTCGGGTTGAGATCGCCCGAGATCAGCGAGTCCAAATCGTCGAGTGACAGCTTTATCGTGCAATCGGCCGGCGCATCGGTGGTCGAGACATCGGCGCCGTCGATGACGATGACGCCGTCGCTGCCGGTGTCGAATTTCACCGAACGATCGAACCCGGCACTCGCCACGCGCGACCTGATGTTGTCGGCAATCTCCTGAACGCTCATGGCGGTTCTCCTCGTCTGGTTGCGTTTGTCGCGCCTCGAGGCTTCGACTTGGGGCGCTTCGATCTGGGGCGCTTCGACCTGGCCGAAGCCGCTTGCCTGGTTTTACAGCCACGGCCGCCGGCGCATATAGCTTCGGGTTGACGTTTACGTCAACGCAGTTCCCCGAGCCGAAGATGGGCTTTATCGCCGCAGCATCACGCGGGCATGACACCTCGGCGGCCGGCATGTTGCCATGCGATGTTGCCGGGCGTATCAGGCACCCACGAATATCGGCGAGCCGCCCCGGTGCTTTCCAGAAACGAACCGCCCAGAAACGGACCGCAAGTCTATGCCCGCCGGTTGCGCGCGGTGCTGATCCGATCGATCCCGCTGCTCGAGGCGCGCGGCATTGCCGTCGTCATTCTGGCGGCCCTGGTCGGGGTGATGGCGGGTGCGCTGGTCACCGGCATGAGCGGGCTGGTGCAGGTCCTGCATGGGCTTATGTTCGGCGTTCAGCCCGGCGGTCGGCTATCGGCAATGTTTTCGCTGCAAAGGCCGGAGCAGGCGCTGATACCGGCGATCGGCGGCATCCTGCTCGGGCTGACGGTGATCTGGCTGAGAAAGCGGAAATTCCGCACGCCGGTCGATCCGATCGAAGCCAACGCGCTTTATGGCGGCCGCATGTCGCTGACCGACACCTTCATCATCGCCGGGCAGACGATGATCTCGAGCGGCTTCGGCGCTTCGGTCGGGCTCGAGGCCGGCTATACGCAGGTGGGTTCGGGCCTGGCGTCGCGGCTGGCGCGCTTGTTCAGGCTGCGCCGCAACGATGTCCGCATCCTCGTCGGCTGCGGTGCCGCCGGCGCGATCGCCGCCGCCTTCGACGCGCCGCTGACCGGCGCCTTCTACGGTTTCGAGCTGGTCATCGGCATCTATTCGGTCGCCAATGTCGCGCCGGTGATGGCCGCCGCGATCTCGGCCTCGCTGACCGCGGAGGTGTTCGGCGGCGTGCCGTTTCCGCTGGAGCTCGCCGGCCTGCCGCAGCTCACCGTCAGCCAGTATTTACCGTTCATGCTGCTCGGGCTTCTGGGCGGCGGTGCTTCGATCGCCATCATGCATCTGGTGAGCCTGATCGAGCGCCTCTTTGCCCGGCTGTCGATCGACGCCTCGCTGCGCCCAGCCATCGGCGGCGTAATGGTCGGGCTGCTGGGGCTGGTCACGCCGCAGGTTCTGTCCAGCGGCCATGGCGCGCTGCACCGCGAATTCGCGATGAATTACGGGCTGGCCGTAGTGGCCAGCGTCTTCGTGCTGAAGCTGGCGGCCTCGGCGATCTCGCTCGGCTCCGGCTTCCGCGGCGGCCTGTTCTTTGCCTCGCTGTTCCTCGGCGCGCTGCTCGGCAAGATGTTTGCCGGTGCGATGGCGTTCGTCTCGCCGGCGACCGGCATCGACCCGGCCGTCGCCGCCGTCGTCGGCATGACCTCGCTCGCCGTCGGCGTCGTTGGCGGCCCGTTGACGATGACCTTCCTGGCGCTGGAATCGACCCGCGACCTGACGCTGACCGGCGTGGTGCTGGCCGCCTCGCTCATGGCGGCGATCCTGGTGCGCGAAACGTTCGGCTATTCCTTCTCGACATGGCGCTTTCACCTACGCGGCGAAACGATCCGCAGCGCGCATGATGTCGGCTGGATGCGCAGCCTGACTGTCGGCTCGATGATGCGAAAGGATGTCCGCACCATCGACGCCTCGACGACGCTTGCGGAATTCCGCAAGCAGGTGCCGCTCGGTGCCTCGCAGCGCGTCATCGCGGTCGACGCCGACCTGCACTATGTCGGCGTGCTGATCGTCGCCGAATTGCACAGCCATTTGTCGGATGACGAGATGCCGGTTAAGTCCTTCGCCAAATTCAAGGATGCCGTGCTGGTGCCGAGCATGAACGTGCAGTCGGCGGCCGAGACCTTCCAGCGCGCCGGCGCCGAGGAATTGGCGGTGGTCGAGGATTTCACCGACCGCAAGGTCGTCGGTCTGCTGACCGAGGGCCATCTGATGCGGCGTTATGCCGAGGAACTTGACAAGGCGCGGCGCGATCTGTCGGGCGAGGGATAGGTGCGTCCCGATAGCGATGCGACACACATGTCGGCTGTTGCGTAAGGAGGGCTCACATCAACGGCCCGCTAATCGCCGGCTCCGAAATCCGATTGCGCGAACTGTCTTCTTCCTTGTGGAAGAGTGTCTTGAAGAAAAGAGCGTCGGGAACCGCCTTGATTACTTTTGCGATCACGGCGGTCGCGAGCACGGCAAATGCCAGGCGACCGAGAAGCACGCTCGTAACATCGGCGCCAACTGCGACAACGACCAACGTATCCTCAACGAGGCTATGGGCAAAACCCATGAACACGCAGGCGAGGAATATCTGGCGCGGCTCCGCGCTAGGCGTGCGCGCCTCGCGGATCAGCAGTCCTGCGCCATAGGAAATCCCGAGAAACAGGCCGACAGCGGCGAAAGGTACCGTCTGCCTTTCGATGCCGGCGTGCCGAAAGAGCGGTGCAAGCCCTCTGTTCATCCAATCCAAAATGCCCGACATCTTGAGAAACTCGATCACCCAGCTCAGCGCAAGCAGAACGACGAGCATGATGCCCAGAGTTTTGAGCGTACCCAGGAGAAAGCCGCTCCAGCCGGTGCTTTCATTCGCCGGCATCCACGCCGGCTTCACCGGTCCTGACAGCCATCCGGTCACGGCGAGTATCTGATGCAGAAGGACAGCAAAGACCAAACCCCCGCCAATACGAAGCGCCGCGGTGACCAGGAAGCTCGGCCCGGCCTTCTGAATGATGCGTTGCTCGATCGGAATGGCATGTGCAAACAGCAAGAGAGCCGAAAGAACCGTCATGTCGGCAGTGCTGAGCGCCGAAACCGGAACCAAGGTGAATACGATCACAATCGCGCCCCAGATCCCGACCAGCAACCCCGTCAGCCAGGCAAAGGCGAGTTCAGGTGGCAGCCCCACCTGCAACATGAGCGAGGAGAAGAACGGAGAAATCGCCTGGATGACGCCAAGATCCTGCAGGAGCCGCGTGGCTATCGCAACCGGAATGATCACGCGAACCAGTTCCCAATAGATTTCAAGCGTTTCCAATGTCTTGCGATAGAAGGCGGCGCAAATTGCCATCATGCTGCTCCATCATCCCTGGAGCCATCTGCGTAACCTGAGACGCTTCGCATTTGTGGTCAAAGTTTGCGATTCCGTGCAATAAAATTGCAATACAGCGAGGATGAGTGCGACCGATATGGACAAGATCGACAGAAGGCTTCTTAACCTGCTCCAGGATGATGCGTCACGAACGAACGCCAAACTGGCGGGGTTAGTCGGGCTTTCCCCTTCGAGCTGCCTGCGCCGCATACGACGACTGAAGAAAAGCGGCGTCATCAGCCGCGTTGTCGCGCTTCTCGCACCGGCAAAGGCTGGCCGGGGCTTGAAGGCGATCGTCACCGTCGAACTGGAGCGTCATGGCGAGCAGTATATGCGGGACTTTCTCGAGTTGGCCGCTCAGGAACCGGCCGTCACTCAGGCCTACAGCGTGAGCGGCGAAACCGACGCCGTCCTCATGCTCCGCCTGACGGATATCGAAGAGTTCGATGCGCTATGCGAGCGACTGTTCCGAGACCAAAGCAACGTCGCGCGATACCAAACGATGTTCGTGATCCGAACGGCCAAAGAAGTGACCGCAATTCCACTGTAGTGTTCGGGTTGCGATAGACTTGCTAGTCCGTGAATTCGTAAACGAGCATTGCCAGTTCTGTAACACGGCTGTTCTTCTCGCATCGCGGAGGGTCGCAAAGATGCCGGCTGCTGGGCTGGCACTATCTCTGGGCCAGCAAAAAGCAGCAGATGCCCGTCCGGGTCCTTGACGATGAAATCTCGCGCGCCCCACGGCTCGCTGTTGAGGGGCTGCAAGAAGGGCACGCCGGCGGCTTGAAACTCGAGAAAAAGCTGCTTGATTTCTTCCGCCGTAGCGACGGTGAGCGAGGCGGAGAGTAGTTCCTCGCGTTCTCGTAGCCCCGGATCGATCACAGCACCGCCAAAGTGGTCCCGGCTAATAAGGGCTATGTCTTGACTCAAACTCTGCCAAAGACAACGTTCGGCAGGTCGATACGCAATCGGTGGTGCTGTCGTTCGACTCGCTGCTGGTGCCGAACGTGTAATCGGCGGCCGAGACCTTCCAGCGCGCCGGCGCCGAGGAATTGGCGGTGGTCGAGGATTTCACCGACCGCAAGGTGGTCGGTTTGCTGACCGAAGGCCATCTGATGCAGCGCTATGCCGAAGAACTCGACAAGGCGCGGCGCGATCTGTCGGGCGGGGGAGAGCCAACGTCTGGATACGAGCCGACGTTGACCTTCGCAGACCGAATCCTGAGTGGCTGCTTGCGCCTCATATCGGCCGCTCAGCATCCCCTCGCCATTGCCTGAAAGCGGACGTTGTCGACAGCGAAGTTCCGTTCGAGGGTACGCACTCGGTCTCAACTAATCGGGCGACTGCTGCCAGTTGAATTGCCTTGGCCCGTTCCATTTGCCGCTGGCCGCCAGGTCCAGCAGAGTTCCACGGCATAGGGCCTCGACCGTCAGCGATTCAGCTGGCAAGTATCATTCTGTCATTTTGCGGCATCAAGCTCGGCGGAAAAGAGCTAGTTCGGCTGATGCGTGTCTTCTGCGGTGTGCGACCATACGCCTCTCGGTATACCTTCGAAAAATGCGATGCCGATACAAATCCGCACGCGACAGCGATATCGACAATCGGCAGTTTCGTCTGAACAATGAGCCCATCGGCATGCTCAAGTCTCAAATTCATGTAGTACCTAGCCGGCGAACAGCTGAACTCATTTCGGAACAACCGCTCAAGCTGCCGACGCGAGAGACGAGTAGCGGCAGCCAAAGTGCCCATTGCAATCGGATCTGCGAGATTTTCTTCCATCCTCCGAACAACATGCAGTACCACCTCGTTACATGGCCCTAGCCGTTTTGACAGAGGCAACCTCTGCCGAGCTGTTGCCCCCCGAATCTGGTCGGCGACGAGATGTTGACATACCCGCGCAAACACATCCTCCCCGAAGTCTCGGCCGATGATGCAGGCCATCATGTCTATCGAAGAGGCGCCTCCCGCCGAGGTGTAAATGTCTCCATCGATCTCGTAGATACCCAGACTGACGTTAACCCAAGTGTTATGTTCAACGAACGCGGGAAAATTCCGCCAATGAATGACGCATCTGCGGCCTTCAAGCAGGCCTGCCGTTGTTAGCACCTGAGCGCCGGAGGATAGCGCAGCGAGAACAACGCCGCGATGACTGCATTCTCGCAGCCACGCATCCACTGCACGATCGCGATACCTGTCAACATTAGGACCTGAGCAGACAATCACTTTGTCTGGACGCTTGCCGCCAACCAGGTAGGATCTCGCGATAAATCGAATTGACCGTCTGAATATCCAGACCGCAGCTTGCCCTGACGTCACTCCCGTCTGCAGAGAGAAGCCTCCAGCTGTAAGCCTCGTAGCCCAACACCAGGTTCGTAAGGCGGAACACCTCAAGCGCGCCTCCGAACGACAGAATATCGAACTCCGGTACCAGATAAAAAACTACATCTCGGGGTACGATGTTTAAGTTGGCCACAGTTTCCCCTGGCATTTAGGTCAGTTGGCCTTTGTCTAAGCTCGACATCGATGTCGGCAGCATCCGGTGTCCGTTGCGGCGGCAACAGGACTAGCTCGTCGACCGATCGATGAGCTGGAGCCGGACGGCCAACTTGGAAGGGACGCATACTGCGTGGCTATTGGAGCATGTCGGCGAGTTCGAGCAGGTTCTTCGCTTTGTAGTCCCAGCCGTCCTGTGCCTTCTGGTTACCTACCTTGGATGGGTCTTCAGCATTGGCGCGAACGATGTAGGCGGTCGTCAATCCGCAACGACGGGCCGCTTCCAGGTCGTAGTCATGCGCCGCCACCAGCATGGCATTCTCCGGCTGGACCTCGAGCAACTCGCAGGCCCGCAGGTAGACCTGCGGCATGGGCTTATAAGCCTGAGACATATCGGCGCCGACGATAAAATCCCACGGCAGATTGTTGAATTTCGACAGGTTCACCAGAAGGCGGGCGTGTCCATCGGACAGCGGAGCGACGATAAAACGTGACTTCAAGCGAGAGAGACCATCGCCCAGGTCCGGCCAGGCCTTCAGGCGGTGCCAAGACAGATTGAGGTCTTCAAGTTCCTCCGGTGGCAACGATGCAGAGGACAAGCCGAATTCCTCGAGGCTGGCAACGAGATTTTCTCTGTTTACCTGATCGAGGGAAACGAATGATCGCTTACCTGCCCGGATCGGGTCGACCGAAGCGTCGTAGCGTCCTACCCACGCGTCGGCAAAACGAGCAGGGTCTATGCGGCCAAGGTTGTGGCGTTTCAGAAACTCTCCGACCTCGGCCGTGATGCTGCCACGCCAGTCGACCGTCGTCCCCAGGACGTCAAAGAACAGAACTTCAATATTACGCACGTTTTCTCCTTTTGCCCTGAATTTAGGATTAGTCGCGATATGAGGAGTCGGTTTTGTCCAACTGCCGCTTCAGATAGTCGAAGTGTGCGAATGCCTGGTCATTGTAGGGAAGCCAGCCATCGGCTGTCTTCTGGGCGAGGTCTTCGGACATGACATTCAGAGGCTCGCCAGTTGAATATGCGAGCACAAGGATCTTGGCCGCGCGCTCTACGAAATAGAGGTCTTCAAAAGCCTCGGCGACTGTTCGGCCCGTGACGGTGACACCATGGTTGCCCATGATGATGACGCTCTTGTTGCCGAAAGCCGCCGCCAAGCGCTGCCCTTCGGCGGCATCGTCAGCAATACCGCCGAAGCCGAGATCAAAGCCGAGCTTGCCAAAGAAACGGGCCGTGTTCTGGTCGACAGGCTTCATGTCAGGATCTTTCAGGCTGGCTAGCGCCGTCGTATACGGCGGATGGCAATGCAGCATAACCCTGACTTCCGGGCGCGCGCCGTGCACGGAACCGTGGATTGTCCACGCGGAAGGATCTGGAGCGTCAGGCCGAGTCATCACCTCGCTGTCGCCAGCGTTAAGAACCAAGAGATCGCTCGCCCGAATCTCCCCGAAGTGCCGCCAGCGTGGGTTCATGAGAAATTTCTTCCCGTCAGCGGAAAGTGCGGCACTGAAATGATTTCCCACCGATTCATGCCAATCGAACTGAGCTGCCAGACGAAAAGCTGCAGCAAGATCGACCCGGAGCGACTGTGTCTCTTCCGCAGTCAGTTCGGAGGGATGGGGATGGGCGTTCATGAACTCGCTCTGGTTAAGGTGTGCTTATATTGTGACGGTGGATCGGCCCTCGCTAGTTGCGATAATTGCGTTATTTGATTAGGTTTTGAAGATCTGAAAGTCTAATCTGACATAAGCAAGGGATTATGATATTGCGTCGACATCTCCCTCCCCTCCGGCTTCTGACAGCCTTTGAAACCGTGGTTCGTGCCGGCGGTGTCCAGAGCGCGGCGGCGGAGTTGAATGTCACGCAACCCGCCGTCAGCCAAGCACTTCGGAATCTCGAGGACCACATCGGCACGAAGCTGCTCGATCGACGGATGCGTCCTTCTGTGTTGACAGACGCAGGCCGGGTTCTGCTTCACGCAGTTTCGGACGGAATGGACCGGATCGAGAGCGCAATCGGAAAAATTAGAGCATTAGAGCGAAGCGAGCAGAACGTCGTTACGATCGCTTGCACCGTCTGTACTGGCACATATTGGCTAATGCCACGTTTGGCGACGTTCTACACTCGACACCCCGACATTGTTGTACGGGTTGTATCAACATCCGGCAGCCCGCAGTTTACGCCCGAAGCCGACCTGGTGATTCGCTATGGGGCGGGCGACTGGCTTGATGGCAAATGCGAACCGCTGTTCGATGAGCGCTTGATCCCAGTCTGTAGCCCGAAGGCCGTTGAACGGCTCGGCTCTGGCAATTTCGCGCGAGCTACCCTCCTCCACGTTAACGCCGACGAGGAATTTTCGCCCGGCTGGGACGAATATTTCGATGCGGTCGGTCTACCGCATGACCGGGAAGGAGATCTCTCATTTGACAACCACGTTCAGGCAACTCAGGCTGCGCTAGCAGGGATGGGAGTGATGCTCGGATGGATTGCGAACACCGGTGACCTTGTCCGGGAAGAGCGGTTGGTGATCTTCCGTAATCAGTCCATCATTCCCGGTGGCGCCTACTACTTAATGAGCCCGTTGCAGAGCCCGAGCAAGCCCGCGTCTGAAGTATTGGCGTCTCACCTGCGGACTTGCGTGGCCGCCTCGCAAATACGGTCATGAGCTGAATGGCCGCTTTTGCCAACTAGATGCTCGAAAGCCGCCAATCTGCTTACGGCCCCAAGGCTGACTGTCAGCAACGGGCCGCCAAATCGACCGTTCACCTACGAACCCTTGCCGCGTGAAAGCCGACATCCCTGTTGAGGACGTTAGGCGTTCCGGAACTACGGCAAGAGATCCGTCACAGCGCGCCCACTTCCGTCCATTGCCATAGGGAAGCTGGCATGTTCGTGGATGATTTTCCAAGAACCGGCGATGCGCCTTAGCACGATGGTTCGCCGGCTCCAGGAGTCGACCTTTGTGCCATCGGTCTTAATGCCAGTCATGCGCGACAGCCCGAAGGCCACTGCAAGATCGCCGTCGATCATGAGCTGCGGGTCAGCAATGTGAACGGTGACGCCGTTGCGCCAAGTTGCAAACCAAGCATTTATCCCTTCGATGTCGCGTGCCTGTTCGCCTCGATAGGCAAGCGGCGGCGGCAGATCGAAAACCACGACATCCGGGTCCATGGCATCGACGTTGGCGCGGGCGTCCCCCTTGGCAGTTGCGTCTTCCTGGCCCCGGATGACAGACAAGACTTCCTTTTCAGACATATCGTTGCTCCTTCATTTTCTGGAACGACGCGGCCGGGGCGATCAATCCGACATCGTCACCATTCGTAACGAATATGGCCGGTCCTAGCTTTCCGCTTTCGGCGGACTGAAGCAACGCAGCATTTTCCACTTTGAGGCGAAATAATTCTCAACTATGGTTCGCCAGGCTTTAGGCATGGGGGGATATTGCCGATGGTTTTGTCACGCAGGGGTGTCGTGCTTGGCGGCCTGGCGCTGGTCGCGGTGGGTGCAACCAGCAATATTGCTCAAGCCGCGGCGGCAAAATCCTTTTTCGCCGGTACCGCCAGCGACAACAATTTTGTCTATCGCAAGACCAACTTCGCCAAGATCGACAAGAGATGGCATCGCCAGATCGTCAAGTATTTCAGCAGCGAGCCGGTCGGCACCGTCGTGGTCGATACCCGCCACCACTTCCTCTACGTCATCATGGAAAACAAGACCGCCATCCGCTACGGCGTCGGCGTCGGCAAGGACGGCTTCAAATGGTACGGCCGCGCGACGATCGACCGCCGCGCGCTCTGGCCGGAATGGGTCCCGCCCCCCGAAATGCGTAAGCGCAGGCCGGACCTACCACCCATGATCGCAGGCGGCGCGTCCAACAATCCGCTCGGGCCGCGCGCGCTCTATCTGCACCGCGACGGCGCCGACACCGGCTACCGCCTGCATGGCACGCTGGAGCCATGGAGCATCGGCACCGACGCTTCCAGCGGCTGCATCCGCATGTTTCCGGAAGACATCATCGACCTCTACCAGCGCTGCCCGATCGGCACCGCGGTGCAGGTCCTGCCGCACATCGCCGACCAGGCGCCCGCTTCCACCACTGTCGAATGATTGGCGCCTCATGAACCGCATGATTGAAAACACGCGCCGGCTACTCGCCGCCGGCCTGCTGGTGTTGGTCGCATCCTGCTCGACCAGCAACACGCTGGCCCCTTCCACGCCCGACGTCACCAACACCGAGGTTGCCGGCTTCCAGAACGTGCAGCCGGGCAGCGAGGAGGATTTTATCCTCAATGTCGGCCGCCGCACCTATTTCACGCAAGGTTCGGCCGCGCTCGATTCTGTCGCCAAGGCCACCCTCGACACCCAGATCGCCTGGTTAGCAAAGCATCCGCGCTGGCTGCTCAAGCTGCAGGGTTTCGCCGACGATCCCGGCGCAAGTGAAACGGCGCTGTCGCAGCAGCGCGCCGATGCGGTGATGGACTATCTCGCCGCCGGCGGCATAGACCGCAACCGCATGTGGGCCAAGGGCTACGGCAAGGACAGGCTCGTCCGCGAGTGCCCCGACACCGCCTGCAGGTCGCAGAACCGCCGCGTTGTGTCTAATTTGCGCGATGTGAGGGACGAGCCGTAGGGGGCTGCTGTTTTGCCTGTCACCAAATCAGTGTCTCACACCCGACGGCGGCATGGCTGCTTTGCGCCTCATCTCGGACATTGAGACCAGCGTCGCTGGGCGCTCAGAACGGACCCTCGCTATCCAGAAGCGGAACTCGATGGACCAGCAAGCCGACGAGCAAGCGCGCCGAGCCGCAGACGCGCTCGGCCGAAATGCCTAGCACCTGGTCAGATCGGTTGGGTGCTAGCCAGTTTCTTGGCCATCGCCAGCGAGGGCGGCGTCGACCAGGTGACGGTGCGCGAGGCCGGCAAAACGGCCGGGGTGTCGGGAGTGCCGTTCCGGCATTTTCCGACCAAGACCACCCTGATGACCGCCGCGATAGGCATCGAAGGAGAGCATTATGGTGAACGAAGACGCCGCCAGTCCAAGGCCGCTTTCGGAAATTGCCAGTTATCACGCGCATATCTACTATGATGGGCCGGCCGAGCGGCAGCATGCCGAATGGCTGCGCCTGCGCATCGGCGAGCGTTTCCGCGTGCGCCTGGGCAACTGGCGCGACGAGCCGGTCGGCCCGCACGAGCAGGCCATGCACCAGGTCTCCTTCGCCACCGGGGTTTTCGCTACCCTCGTTCCGTGGCTGATGCTCAACCATGGCGGCCTGAGCATCCTCATCCACCCCAACACCACCAACCCCAAGCGCGACCATCTGGTCGACCCGATCTGGATCGGGCGGGCGTTGGGGGTGCATGGGGAGGTGCTTGGCGAGGACGATGAAGCGGAGGAGGCGCTGGAGGTGAATACGGAGCCGACGCTGGGGGCTTAGGGGGCAATCGCGTAGCCGGCAGCGGCCGGAGTGGGGGAGCGCATATGCGATTGTCTGGGCGGGCGAATGAGCGCGGTAACTTGAGGTCGGTGTCTGCTTGACGAAAATCGGTGCGCCTGTGAGAGCAAGAGCTCCTTTGGCGAGACAAGCAAGCGGTGGGCAAACGGTGAGGCGCGTTCTTCGAATACTGGCCGCGCTGACCATGGCGTTCGGGGTGAGCGGCTGCACCAGCATCTCCTACTACGCGCAGTCGCTGGAAGGTCATGTACAGATCATGGCGGCGCGCAAAAATGTTGGAAAACTGATCCGCGACCCTTCGACGCCTCAGGCATTGCGCAGCAAGCTGACGTCGGCGAGCGCCATAAGACGGTTTGCGACAGATGAACTGTCACTGCCCGACAACAGCAGCTATCGCAGCTATGTCGACATTCACCGGGACGCTGTGACATGGGCCGTTTTTGCCGCGCCGCAATTCTCCCTCACGCCGCGCACATGGTGCTTTCCGGTTTTCGGCTGTGTTCCCTACCGGGGTTACTTTTCCCGGAAATCCGCGACGCAAAGCGCTGTCGAGCTTCAGAGACAGGGGCTGGACGTCTTTGTCACCGGCATCACCGCCTATTCCACACTGGGCTGGTCCAGCGACCCGCTGCTCAGCACCATGCTCCGTCAGGACGACACCTATCTCGCCAGCCTGATCTTCCATGAATTGGCGCATCAGCGCCTCTATGTGACTGGCGATTCCGCATTCAACGAGGCTTTCGCGGTTGCCGTCGAAACCACCGGCACAAGGAAATGGCTCCGCGCCGCCGGCGATCGGGCCGGGTTGCGCCGCTACGAAGCCGCCCGCAAGCGCAGTGCCGATTTTCTCGGGCTGGTGGCGAAGGCGCGCGAAGAGCTGGCCCAGGTCTATGGAAGTCCCCGTACCCCGCGGCAGATGGCTGCCGCCAAGGCGGCCACGATCAACAGGCTGCGGATGCGCTACCGGCACATGCGCGACAAAGGCTGGGCCGGATACCGGGGCTATGACGCCTGGTTCGATGCGCCGATTAACAACGCCAAGCTTGCCGCGACTTCCGTCTACGGCGAGCAGGTTCCGGCATTTCTTCACCTGTTCGACCTGTGTTCCGGCGACTATCCAAGGTTCTACGCGTCTGTTCGAAGGATTGCGGACAAACCGTCCCGCGCCGAAGCGCTGAAGGCTATGGAGAGCTGTGATTGAGGTGAACAGGCATGGGGGCTGAGCATCTACCACCGCGACCATCTAGTCGACCCGATCTGGATCGGGCGGGCGTTGGGGTGCATGGCGAGGTGCTGGGTGAGGAGGATGAGGCGGAAGAGGCGCTGGAGGTGAATACCGAGCCGACGATGGGGGCTTAGGGGATGCCGATCCTGCAAGCTTTGTCGGTCCATCGCCGCTTGTATTAACAAACGAGGCCCGATGCCTTTGTTAATCAAGCTTCAGACGCTCCCATTCGGTAATTATTGAAATGTAATTTTCTTGAAACACTCTCCCTTCATCTCCCCTAAGTGGAGTTATTTGCGGCGAGAAGAAGGTTCGACGAAGGATGTCGATAATGCGCACGTCATTTGGATCATATTCGGTCAACGCCTGCTGCATTGCCCACAAGCCTAACCTACCACCTTCTTCAGGCAGGGGGGGATCCTCGCTGAAGTAAGGATACACGATACGTGTATACTCACCTCTCACCCGGGCATGCAGGGCGTCATGTATACGAACGACGCCTCCTATATCTCCAAATCGCAAGTTTCCGTGGACGCTTTTCGGCACTATGTGGACCGGCTCGTTTGACCAACGCAGCTTCGCACTAAGTAAATCGACTACTCCGTCTTTTAGAAGAGGGTATAATCGCTTGAAATTCTTGTTTGATTTTATTCGACCGTTGGTCATCTCCGAAAGATCCGCGTCACCCGCAATGTGCTTTTTCACATCGGACCAAAAAGGCAGGTAGAAATCGCCACCTTGGCTTCTGCTGCCGCCTTTCTCTTTTTTCCGGTCAAGTTGAATGTCCTTTTTCAAAATTGAGCGGCGCAGCGGCTGCTGCGCATAGAACAATTGCAGAATTTTACGGAGTGGGATGTCTAGCACTGACATGCATACCTCACGATAATGGAAAATGAAAAAATGGCTTTCGCACCATTTCTATGTCAATATAAATTATTATTTTCCCACTAATCTGTCGACTTTAGAAATGGCTTAACTCGCTTTCTATCCAGCGACCCAGCCAAAGCTCCTTCGCGACGAATAGTTCCCCGCCCTCGTTCCATGGCGATGTTGAACCACGGCGACCTAAGGTATCCTCATCCACCCCAACACCACCACCCCCAGGCGTGACCATCTGGTCGACCCGATCTGGATCGGGCGGGCACTGGGGGTGCCTGGGGCGGTGCTTGGCGAGGACATGAGGCGGAAAAAGCGCTGGAGGTGATTACGGAGCCCACGGTGGGAGCATAGGGATGCCTTGGCGACCAGTTTGTATCTGCGTCACATGAGCGTAGTGGCTGGCAAGAGGCGTGCTGTCGTCTTCTCGACCTAGGCCGTTTTCAGGCGGGTAACTCGTAGTGCGAAGCGGTGAGAAGCGTTATCCGAATCTGGGGCTGGCTTGGATTTATGGTCGGCGTAAGTCATTCATTGCTTCACTCTTTTTGCGTACACATCGACGAAGCTATGCTGATCGCTAGACAAACGCCTAACCTTCAGGTCTTCTGCTTGTGATGGCCCTTCAATGCTGACGGATCTCTTTAGGCTAGACGGTATCCCTGTTGTTCATCAGCAGGGCGCACCTATGCCAGCCATGTCGCCGGACGACGTCGTGTCGAACATGCAGTTTAAGGGTACACAGTGGTACCAGTCACGCAAGATGATCAAGAAAGTCTCATTCAGGAACGTCTCCATGGCGAATATGGAGTTCTTCCAGCTGACTTTCACAGAATGCACATTCGAAGATTTGTCTCCTTATCGCTAGCCGCTTTAGAGAGGTGGAGTTTCACAGATGCCGCTTCATCAACTGTAATTTCTGGAAAGCCAAGTTCGATCAATGCTACCTTGACCCTGAATTGATCAGCTTCGATAAACGCTATCGAGTGGAGGCTGCAAACGTCGGGGTTACGTTATATCAAGCGTTGCTTTCAAACTACGCGAATGAGCGACAAGACGCTTTCTTCGCGCGTGCCGACATCCAGTTTCGGCGCTGGAAGCGCTATCAACTCGATCGAGATATCCGGAAAAAGAATGTCGGTCGATGGGCTGGCAAATGGCAGCGGTCGACAGGCCTGCTATACGATTTACTCGCCGGCTACGGCTACAAACCAGCTCGGCTGTTTTTAATAACGCTCGCAGGTTTCTTGGCGATATCGATCATCAATTACTTTGCTATTGGCACCGACCTTTTGGTCAATGGTGTGCGGCCTGCCAGTCTGACCCTGGTCGATAGCATTTATTATTCTTTTTCAGTCCTCACGGTCCTCGGTTTTTCTTCGATCGTGCCGGACGGGGCTATCGCGAAATTGCTAACTGTCTTCGAAGCGTTGGCAGCAATAGGCTGGCTGTCTATTTTCACCTCAGTGCTTGTGAAGAGGTTCTTGCGGTGACGTGGATCAAAGAATCAGCGTTCCGCGCGGCCTCCGAAGCTGCATTCGGGTCGTGCGCCCGAGGTGACGATGATAAACTGAGTGACCGCGATATCCTCATCGTGGATGATGATGTAAGCATCCTCCGCGCACGTGCAGCGATGCTTAAAGCTCAGGGCCTATCCGTCGCCTCATATACGTTTAGTAAGCTTGATAGGCTTGCGGCCTGCGGTGCTCTTTTCCTCCAGCATTTACGACTTGAGTCTGTGATCGCGGTAGATCAGGACGATCGTCTAGGAAGCCTTTTGGCGTCGTTCCGCCCGAAGGAAAAGTACGACGAGGAACTGAGGCAAAATGCGCTTCTGGCAGAGCTAGTGAGTAGTGTATCCGTAGGAAGAGTTTCGGAGCTCTGGTCCGCCGACGTGCTATATGTCACCGTGCGAAACTTCGGAGTCCTCTGGCTGGCTGGTCGGGGCGAGTACATTTTTGCGTTTGAACGCATATTAGAGGCACTCAGGGATGCGGACATGGTTAGCGACTGCGGATTGTCGAGTCTTCGGCAGCTACGCTTTCTGAAGGCGCTCTACAGAAGTGACTACAAGGCCTCAGTCGGGGTTGTACGGTCCAAGGTAGTTGCCGCTCTAGCGGAACTGCCTTGTACATACTTCCCCAAAGTATCGAGACTTGTTTCGGCAACCGAGGTTCTCCTGGCCCCGGCCCCGCGGAATGGGTCGCCAGCCTATCTGGTGCTCCGCGACTTGGAGAAGCGCGCGATAGCGGCCCGTTCTCTCTCGGGTGGAAAGCTGGACGACACAACACTCGATGCGCTGGACGGCTGGATTCGGGATCCGCGCATCTACGCGAATCTAGGCGCGGCTTTGGCCCCAGAGGTTCGCACTAAGCTTGCGTCGTATATACCTAATCATCAATTGAAGTTGCGGCTAAGTAGTGAATGTCACGTCCCGCATTGTACTACACGGTCCGTCGGAAGATCGAACGGGCTTGAAGATCCCCGAGGAGCAGGCCGTCATGGATTATGCCTGAGCTGCGGGTAGTCCCCATCTACCCCCCAGCCAACCGCGGCAGCAGAAAAATCTCCGCCCCTTCCGGCAGTTCCTTCGACCAGGTGTCGCGATAGATCGTCCCGTCGATGGCGACGGCGATGCCGCGATCGATGTATGGCTCGAGGCCGGGATACTGTTCCGCCAGTTTCCTGAACAGCTCCCGAATATCCTTCGCCTCGATCTCGACCTTGCTCTTGCCTCCGGCGATCGCGCCGAGCGATCCCCAGAGCGTTACTTCGACCATCAGCCTTCCCGTTCTGCCTCGAGCGCCGCCAGGATGCGCGGCGGCGACATCGGGATGTGCGTCATGCGCACGCCCGCGGCGTTCGACACCGCATTGGCGATCGCCGCCAGCGGCGGCACGATCGAGGTCTCGCCGACGCCGCGCACCCCGTAGGGATGGTTGGGGTTTGGGATCTCGAGGATCTGCGTGTCGATCATCGGCAGGTCCGAGCAGACCGGGATCCGGTAATCCAGGAATCCAGGGTTCTGCAGCCGCCCGTCCTTGCCGTAGATGTACTCCTCGTTGAGCGCCCAGCCGATGCCTTGCGCGGCACCCCCCTGGTACTGCCCCTCGACATAGGTCGGATGCACCGCCTTGCCGGCGTCCTGAACGACGGTGTAGCGCAGCACCCTGGTGGAGCCGGTCTCGGGATCCACCTCGATATCGCAGATATGGGTGGCGAAGGAGACGCCGGCGCCGTCGGCGACGAGCTCACTATGGCCTGCGATGGGTCCGCCCGTCTTGCCGGAAGCGGCCGCGATCTCCTTCAGCGACAGCGGCGAAAGGTTACCGTGCGTCGCGCCTTTGGCAATCGCGTGACCCTCTTCCCAGACCACATCGTCGACGGGTATATCCCACATCTGTGCGGCGCGTTCCCGCAACACCTTGATGGCATTGCGTGCCGCCGAGATCGTCGCCATCGAGGAGGAGAAGGTGCCGCGGCTGCCGTCCGTCATGTCGTTGTAGCCAAGGCTGGACGTATCGGCGACCACCGCCTTGATCTGCTCATAGGGGATACCAAGCTCCTCCGCCGCGACCAGCGACAGCGAGGCGCGCGAACCACCCACGTCAACGGTTCCGACGGCAAGCGAGACCGAACCGTCCATGCCGATGTTGAGGTCGGTGCAGGTCTGGCCACCGAAATTGAACCAGAAGCCGCAGGCCATGCCGCGGCCCTGATTCTTGCCGAGCGGCGCCTTCATATGCGGGTGGTTCTTCACCGCCTCCAGCGTCGGCCCGATGCCGATCGGGCCGTATACCGGTCCGTAGGAGGATCTGGTGCCTTCCTGCGCCGCGTTCCTGATCCGGAACTCGACGGGATCCATGCCGATCTCCTTGGCCAGTTCGTCGACCGCGCTTTCCACCGCAAACGCCGCCATCGGAGCCGACGGCGCGCGATAGGCCGCGGTCTTGGGCCGGTTGACCAGCACTTCGTAGCCGACCGTCTTGACGTTCTCGAGCTTGTAGCAGGCAAAGGCCGTCATGGCGCCGATCTCGGCCCACATGCCGGCATAGGGGCCGCAGGTATAGCGCAGCGTCGCCTCTGCCGCCGTGATCGTGCCGTCCTTGCGGGCGCCGATCCGAACATCGATCGAGGTGGCGCTGGTCGGGCCGGAGGCGCGGAACACCTCGTCGCGTGTCATGACCAGCTTGACCGGCCGGCCGGCCTTTCGCGACAGCGCCAGCGCTACCGGCTCGGCCCAGACATGGGTCTTGCCACCGAAACCGCCGCCGATCTCCGACGAGGTGACGCGGAGCTTCGAGGCTTCCATGCCAAGTAGCTGGGCGCAGTGCTGCCGGTAGACAAAATGGCCTTGCGTACAGACCCACAGGTCCGCGGTACCGTCGGAGCTGACATTGGCGACGCAGGCATGCGGCTCGATGTAACCCTGGTGTGTCTGCTCGGTCTTGAAGGAGCGTTCGACGACGAAATCGGCCTGGCCGAAACCCTGGTGGATGTCGCCATGGCCATACTGGGTGCGCTTGGTGACATTGGAAGGCTTGACGGGCTTCTCCTCGAGGCCCTCGGTGAAGATGGCGTCGTTGACCAGGGGTGCGGAGTGCTTCATCGCCTCGTCGACATCGGTGACATGCGGCAGCACCTCGTAGTCGACCTCGATCAGCTTCAGGGCCTGCCTCGCCGTGCGGGCATCGACCGCAGCGACCGCGGCCACGGCGTGGCCGTCATAGAGCGCTTTCTTGCGCGCCATGCAGTTGTCGAGGATGTCGTACATGGCGGCATCGCCGTCGGTGAGGTCGGGCAGGTCGGCCGCGGTGATCACGGCCTTGACGCCGGGAAGCATCTGCGCCTTCGACGTGTCGATCTTCCTGATCGTGGCATGCGCATGGGGGCTTCTGAGAACGCGCCCGACGAGTTGCCCGGCCATGTTGAAGTCGGCGCCATAGCGTGCGCGGCCCGTCACCTTGTCGACGCCGTCGGGACGGATGGGGCGCGTGCCGACAGAGGTGAAATTGCGCCCGGAGTAACGCGGATCGAAATTCATGCGTGCGCTCCCTTCATCACGCTGGCGGCGTCCTGAACGGCACGCACGATCTTGTCATAGCCAGTGCAGCGGCAGAGGTTCCCGGCAAGGCCGAAACGGATTTCCTCCTCGGTCGGATCGGGGTTCTTGGCCAAAAGGTCCTTGGCCGCCATGAGGAAGCCCGGCGTGCAGATGCCGCATTGGAGTGCGGCGTGTTCCAGGAACTTCTGCTGCAGCGGATGCAGCCTGTCGCCATGCGCCATGCCCTCGATGGTCTCGACGTGCCGGCCCTCGGCTTCCGCGCCGAGCACCAGGCACGAGCACACCAGCCGATCGTCGAGGATGATGCTGCAGGCCCCGCAGTCGCCGGTGCCGCAGCCTTCCTTGGCGCCCGTCAGCCCCAGGCGATCGCGCAGGACGTCAAGCAGCGTCTCGTCCGGCTGGCAAAGGAACTCGACATTGTCGCCGTTGATTGTCGTTGATACTGCCACACCAGCCATCATTTGCCTCCTGCGCGTGCATAGGCGGTCGTGGCGGCCCGCTTGGCCAGCACACCCGCAACTTTCCGTCTGAATTCGATAGTGCCCCGCTTGTCGTCGATCGGGCGGCAGGCGCCCGAGCAGACCTTGGCGAGCCTCTCCAGCGTGGCTTCATCCAGCCTGGAGCCGATGAGAACCTCGGCGGCCTCCTCGACCAGAATCACCGTCGGCGCCACGGCGCCCAGCGCCAGGCGGGCGGATTTGACGCGACCTTGCTCATCGAGCGTCAGGTTCACGCCGGCGCTTACCACGGCGATGTCCATCTCCGTGCGCGGAATGAAACGCAGATAGGCATCGCCCGAACGTGGCAGACGTTTATCGAGCAGGATTGCCTCGATGATCTCGCCCTTGGCCAGCGACGTCTTGCCCGGCCCAGTCGGTACCGCTTCCACGGCAATCGTGCGCCTGGTTCCCGGGCCGACGACCACCGCCTTGGCGCCAGCGGCTACCAGCGCCGGCACGCTGTCGGCGGCGGGCGAGGCGTTGCACAGATTGCCGACGATGGTGCAGCGTCCCTGCACCTGCTTCGAGCCGATCAGGTTCGCTGCTTCGACGACGCCGGGCCATGCGTTCTTCAGGGCCTTGCTCTCGCCCAGCACGGCGCAGGGGACCGCCGCGCCGATGCTGAAGCCCTCGGCTGTTTCCCTGATCTCGCCAAGCCCGTCGATCGCCTTGATGTCGACGATCAGGTCGGGTTCGATAAAGCCGCCTTTCATTCTCACCAAGAGGTCGCTGCCTCCGGCGAGGATGGCGGCCGTGCCGGCTGAACCGGCCAACAGGCCGGCGGCGTCTTCAATTGAAAGCGGACGTATGTAACGCATCGTCTCCCCTTAGTGGTCATAGTCACATCAACTGATATAAACCGTCTCTCCGCAATGGCCATCCCGTTCGTGCATTCGCGGATTGGGCCAGGCGGCGCAATTTCATTTGCCCGTCCAACTGGACACACCGCTAGCCATTAATGCTCGATCGGCCCCTTCGGCATCACCAGCGCCGTGCCGGCCGTTGTCGGGCGCTCGATCATGCGGCGGACACGGGGTGGCTCGTTGCCGCTGTGCAGGGCCCTTATACGCTCGCCGATGACCGCGTCGGCGTAGGTTGCGCGCCGATTGTGGCGGATATATTCGACCCAGGTCGGCGTATGGTAGTGCTCGATCCATATCGAGGGATTTTCGAGGTCGCGCGCCAGCGTCCAGTTGCGGGCGCCGTCACGCCGGCGAACGCGGCCGCGCTCGGCCATGGTGGCGAGGAATTCCGGTACGTCCTCGTTACGGATGACATATTCGATCATGATGGCAATGGGGCCGCTGCGCGGCTTGAGATCAAGCGCCAGATGCGGCTCCTGAAAACGGTTGAGCGGATCGAGGTTGAGCACAGCCTGCTGCGGCAGCGGCAGCAGCAGGCCGATCGCGCCTCCCGCCAGCATGGCGACACTGGCCGCCATCAGGGCGACTTCGGCGCCATGCGCGTCGGCGACGACACCCCAGACCCAGCTGCCGAGCGCGATGCCGCCGAAGGTCGCGGTCTGATAGACCGAAAGCAAACGGCCGACCACCCAGCGCGGCGTCGACATCTGCACGGTGACGTTGAAGTGCGACAGCGCCATCACCCAGCAGGCGCCGCCGACCAGCAGGCCGAGCGACGTCTGCCAGGCATGATTGCTGACGGCGGCGTTGAAGGCGCAGACGGCGAAACCGACGAATGCCAGGCGCACCATGGTTTCGCTGGATAGCAGCTGCCGCAGCCTGACGCTGGTCAGCGCGCCGCCGACGGCGCCGATGCCGAAAGCGCCGAGCATGATGCCGTAGCTCAGGGCATCGCCCTTGACGACGTCCCGCGCCACCAGCGGAAGCAGCGCCAGGACCGCGCCGGCGCTGAAGCCGAAAGCCGAGCTCCTGGCCAGCACCTTGCCGATATTGGGCGACATTGCGACGTAGCGCAGGCCGGCGCCCATTGCGGCGCCCAGCGTCTCGCGCGGCAAGGTCGATGCCGGCAGTTCCGGCTTCCAGCGGGCCAGCACGACGATGAGGCCGACATAGCTCAGCGTGTTGACGGCGAAGGCCGCGGCGGCGCCTGCGGCGGCAACGATGATGCCACCGATCGCCGGGCCGACGCTGCGCGTCAGGTTGAAGCCCATCGAGTTGAGCGCGATCGCCGCCGGCACCTTGGTGCGAGGCACCATGTCGCCGACCGAAGCCTGCCACGACGGACTGTTGAGCGCGGTGCCGCTGTCGATCAGGAAGGTGAAGGCGAGCAGCGTCCACGGCGTCATCAGGTCGAGATAGGTGAAGACGGTCAGAAGAGCCGAGACGATGAGCATGAAGATCTGCGCGATCAGCATGATTTTGCGCCGGTTGAAGCTGTCGGCGATGGCGCCGGCCAGCAGCGCAAAGAGCATGATCGGCAAGGTGGTCGAGGCCTGGACCAATGCCACCTGGTAGGACGAGGTGGCGATCGTCGTCATCATCCAGGCGGCGCCAACGCCCTGGATCAGGCCGCCGAAATTGGAGACGAGGCTGGCGGACCACACCGCCCGGAAGATGCCGTGCCGGAACGGCGCCAGCGCCGAGGCGCTTTCGCTTTCCGGTGTGTCGTCGTTCATAAATGCTTTCCCGGGCTCAAATGCGTTTGATCTTTCCGATGAATCGGCCCCTCAAGCCAAGGATTCAAAAAATAGAACATCATTTCGCAAAGGGCGAACGCATTCTGGAAAAACATCATGGTCCAACAACAAGATAGCGGACCGTCAGCGCGTGCCTTTGCAGGCGGAGCGGCCGGTCAGGCCGGCGGCACCGCTTGCCACGCGCTGCCATGTGATTGTCAGGCACCGCCGGTTCTAGCGGTCCTCGAAGCCGGTCAGCACGCCGACGGCGTTGATGCCGATCTCCTCGACGGCGTAGCCGCCTTCCATGACGAACAGCGTCGGCAGGCCGAGCCTGGCGATGCGGCGGCCGATCCTGGGATAGTCACCGATCTTCAGCTTGAACTGGCTGATCGGGTCCTTCTCGAATGTGTCGACGCCGAGTGAAACCACGACGACGTCGGGAGCATAAGCCGAAAGCCTCGTGCAAGCGTCCTCGAGCGAGGCGTTCCACACGTCCCAGCCGGTGCCGAAGGGCATCGGATAATTGTCGTTGAAGCCTTCGCCGTCGCCCTCGCCGCGTTCGTCGGCATGGCCGAGGAAGAAGGGATATTCGGTCATCGGATCGCCATGCAGGTTCAGCACCTGCACGTCGCCGCGGCGGTAGAAGATCTCCTGGGTGCCGTTGCCGTGGTGACAATCGACGTCGAGGATCGAAACGCGCCCGGCGCCATGGTCGCGAAACCACTGCGCGGCGACGGCGGCGTTGTTGATGAAGCAATAGCCGCCCATAAAGGCCGCCCCGGCATGGTGCCCCGGCGGGCGGCAGAGCGCGAAGGCGGACGGCTCACCGGCCTTGACCAGCGCGGCGGCGGTAAGCGCGACGTCATAGGACGACTTGATCGCGTCCCATGTGCCTTTGACGAACGTCGCGCCACCGTCGAAGGAGTAGAAGCCGAGCAGCGCATCGATGCCTTTCGGGCGCACGTCGCCGCGCAGGCCGCGCGTCGGCCAGGTGAAGGGAATGGCCGAACCGCTGCGGCCCGACGCTTCCCAGAGCGGCCACACGGTCGGCAGGAAATCGATGTAGTCGCCGGCATGCACCTTCCTGGCGGCGGCGAGGTCGTGGATTTCCGGCGGCAGGATCGGACCGAGCTTCTCGCTTTCCACCCGCGCCCTGATGAACTCGGCGCGCGAAGGCTTTTCAAAAGCCGGCACGATGGCGCCGGCGATCAGTTCGACATTGCCGGAATGGCCGGCATGGAGAGGCGAAAAAACAGTCTTCATGAAATTGTTCCGTGGTGAGACGCGGCGACCCTAACCGTCCTGCACTGCCTTTCACAAGGCGCTGGGCCAACCAGCCATGGCTTGCTGGCCCGGCAGCCGGTCGTCTAGCCTGCCGGCAGCGCAACCGAACCGCGGGTAATCATGAGTTCAAATGCCGACCTGATCGTCACCAATGCCCGTGTGCTGACCATGGACGAAGGCAATCCGACAGCCGAGGCGGTGGCGATAAAGGACGGCAACATCCTGGCGGTTGGCGATCGCCGGACGATCGAGGCGCTGAAAGGGCCGGCCACGAAGATCATCGATGCGCAAGGCGGTTCGGTGGTGCCGGGCTTCATCGAAGCGCATATGCATCTTTTCGGCGGCGCGGCCGAGCTCGACAATCTTCACCTTCAGGGCGTGCATGGCTTCGATGCGCTGAGCGACGCGATCCGCGCCTACGCTGCGGCACGGCCGAACGCCAAATTGCTGCTTGGGGCAGGCGTCGACTACACCATCCTTTCGAAGGAAGAGCCGGTCACCCGGCATCATCTCGACCGCATCATCGCCGACCGGCCGTTCGCGATGTCGGCTTCCGATCACCACACGATGTGGGCCAACACCAAGGCGCTGGAGCTGGCTGGCATCCTGCACGGCAAGCGACTCGGCCCCGGCAACGAGATCGTCATGGGCACCGACGGCCTCGCGGCCGGCGAATTGCGCGAGGGCGAGGCGTTCGGGCCTATCCTCGAGCTTTCCGGGCAGAACCGCGTGCGGCTCGGCCTTGCGACAGGCGGCGAGCCCGACCCGTACCCTTCCGCCGCCGAAGTCGCGGCCGATCGCGACCTGTTGCATCGCGGGCTGGAATGGTGCGCCCGCCACGGCATCACCTCGATCCAGAACATGGACGGTAACCTCTACCAGCTCGAACTGCTTGCCGGTCTGGAGCGGGAAGGGCGGCTGCTCTGCCGCACCAAGATACCTTTCCATTTCAAGAACTTCATGACGCTGGACATGCTGGAAAAAGCGTCGAGGATGGCTTCCGCCTACCGATCGGAATGGCTGTCGTCCGGCATGGTCAAGATGTTTTACGACGGCGTGCTGGAAGGCTGGACCGCGGTCATGGTCGGCGACTATGCCGACCGGCCGGGCTGGCGCGGTGAGCCGCTGTTCACGCCGGAGCATTTCGCCGAGGTGGCGGTGGAGGCCGACCGGCGCGGCCTGCAGATCGCCGTGCATTCGATCGGCGATGGCGCGGTGCGCGCGGTCCTCGACGGTTACGAGGCGGCGCGGCGGAAGAACGGCAGGCGCGACAGCCGGCACCGGGTCGAGCACATCGAGGTGACCACTGCCGCCGACGTGCCGCGCTTCGCCGAACTCGGCGTCATCGCCTCGATGCAGCCGCCGCACCCGCCCGGCGCCATGGACTTCCCGCTGGAGCCGACGCTTTCGCGCATCGGCCGCGAAAGATGGCCGCTGAGCTATGCCTGGCGGACGCTGAAGCAGGCGGGCGCGCATGTCGTCTTCGCTTCCGACTGGCCGGTGTCGCGGGTCGACCCGATCCTGGGCATTCAGGCGGCGGTGCTGCGCAAGCCTTGGGCAGAGGGCGACCCCGACCAGAGCTTCTCGCTGCTGGAAGCGCTTGCCGGCTATACGGTCGAAGGCGCCTATGCCGAATTCATGGAGCACCGTAAGGGCCGGCTGAAACCAGGCTATCTGGCCGATCTGGTGGTGCTGTCGGCCGATATCGAAGCAACTGAACCGGGTTTGCTACACAAGGTGCATCCGGTCAGCACCATCTGCGGCGGCAAGATCACTTATCAGGGTTGATGGTGGCGCTGACTATGGCATGGGGCTTGCGTTCTGAACCGAGGTCCAGATGCATGGTTGCCAAGCCGACCGGCATATGCTGACAATCAAATGGGAACTGGATCCGCCATCAAGAGCGGACATGAAGATGGGGTAATGCGTGCCGGATCAACCGGGTAAGAGTGCAATCGAGGTCCGCGGCGTCCGCAAGGTGTTCGGTACCGGGGACGCACAAGTCGCCGCTCTCGACACGGTTTCGGTGTCGATCCGCGAGAACGAGTTCTTCACGCTGCTGGGGCCGTCGGGCTGCGGAAAGACGACGCTGCTGCGGCTGATCGCCGGTTTCGATTTCCCCAGCGAAGGCGAAATCCTGCTGCACGGCCAGGACATCGCGACGCTGCCGCCGTTCAAGCGGCCAGTCAACACCGTCTTCCAGTCCTATGCGCTGTTCCCGCACATGACGGTGGCCGAGAATATCGGCTTCGGCCTAGAGATGCTGGGCAAGCCAAAAGCCGAAATCAAGGCGCGCGTCGCCGAGATGCTGAAGCTGGTCAAGATGGAGGCGCTGAGTGCCCGCCGCACCAGCCAGATCTCCGGCGGCCAGCAGCAGCGCGTGGCACTGGCGCGCGCGCTGGCGCCGCAGCCAAAAGTGCTGTTGCTCGACGAGCCGCTGTCGGCGCTCGACTACAAGCTGCGCAAGGAGATGCAGATCGAGCTGAAACGGCTGCAGCACCAGACCGGCATCACCTTCATCTTCGTCACCCACGACCAGGAAGAAGCGCTGACCATGTCGGACCGCATCGCGGTGATGTCGGCCGGCAAGATCCTGCAGGTCGGCACGCCCTGGGACATCTATGACAAGCCGGCCGAGCGCTTCGTCGCCGACTTCATCGGCGAAACCAATTTCCTGACCGCGGCCATCACCGGCATCGGCAACGGCAAGGCGCACGCGACACTAAAATCCGGCGCGACGATCGACGCGACGGTGGCTGAGGGCTTCCAGCCGAAGGCGAATGCCACCCTGGTGGTCAGGCCGGAACATGCAAAGCTGACCGGCGGCAAGGGCGATCTTTCCGGAACCGTCGAAAACATCGTCTATTTCGGCACCGACACGCATATTCATGTCCAACTGGACAGCGGCGAAGCCTTCACCGTGCGCCAGCAGAACACGCGCAGCGCAGGCTGCGGTTTCGAGCGCGGCGACAAGGTCGGCGTCTCGATCGGCAACGATGCCGCGCAAGTGCTGAGGGATTGATGGCGAGCGCGGAAGAAGTCGCCAAAGCGGCCGAACGGCGCGACATCCGCGACCGCTGGCTGCTGTCGGCGCCGGCCCTGCTGATCATCTTCCTGGCAGCGACCGGCCCATTGCTGATCGTGCTGGTCTATTCGTTCCTGGCGCCCGGCGCTTATGGCGATGTGAAGTGGCAATTCTCGCCGGAGGCGTGGATTTCGGTGTTCATGGAACGCGACATCTTCGACGACACGCTTTCGCTCGCCGCTGCCCATGTCACCATTTTCTGGCGCTCGATCAAGCTTGCCGTCGTGACCACACTCGCCACCCTGGCGCTTGGTTTTCCGACCGCCTATTTCATGGCAACGCGCAGCGAGAAGACGCGCGACCTCTGGCTGTTCCTGATCACCATACCGTTCTGGACCAACCTGCTGATCCGCACCTTCGCCGTGCTGCAGATCATCCGCAACGAGGGTCTGATCAACACGGTGCTGCTCAGGCTCGGCATCATCTCGGCGCCGATCCAGATACTCTTCACCGACACAGCGATCCTTATCGGCATGGCCTATGTCTATCTGCCGCTGATGGTGCTGCCGATCTATGCCAGCATGGAGAAGCTGGATTTCCGCCTGGTCGAAGCTGGCTACGATCTTTATGCGACGCGCTTTCAGGTACTGAGACGCATCATTTTCCCGCTGGTCAAGCCCGGCGTCATCGCTGGCTCGATCCTGGTCTTCATCCCAGCGCTCGGCGCCTATGTTGCGCCCATCTTGCTCGGCGGCGGCAAGACCATGATGCTCTCAAACCTGATCGAGATGCAGTTCGGGCAAGGCCGCAATTGGCCGCTCGGCTCGGCGCTGTCGATCGCCGTCATGATCATCGTCATGGTGGCGCTGCTTGCCTATGTGCGCAATGCCGGTCGGTCGGAGGTGCGCCATGGCTAGAAGCTTCGAAATCAAGCATCAGCCAGGATTCACCGCGATCGCCGCGACCTGTTTCGTCGTGCTCTACCTGCCCATCGTCATACTCGTCGTCTATGCCTTCAATGCCGCGACTTCGACATCCGAATGGGGAGGTTTCTCGCTCAAATGGTTCCAGTCGGCCTGGCAGAATACGCAGGTGATCGACGCCACGCTGCGTTCCTTCCAGATCGGCACCATCGCGGCGACCCTTGCGACCATCGCGGCGACCATGGCGGCGCTCGCGACAACTCGCACGGCAGCCTATCCGGGCCTGACTTTCAAATATGCTGCGATCAACCAGCCGCTGATGGTGCCCGAGATCGTCACCGGCGTGGCGCTGCTGATCTTCTTTTCACGCATAAAGATATTCACCGGCTATTCGGGTCTTGGCTATCTGATCGCCGCGCATACGGCGTTTTGCATTCCCTTTGCCTATCTGCCGATCCGGGCGCGGCTGGAGAATATGGATCTTACCCTGGAGCGCGCTGCTGCCGACCTCTACGCGACGCCATGGCGGACGTTCAGGCGCATCACGTTGCCGCTGCTGTGGCCCGGCATCCTGGCCGGACTTATGCTGGCCTTCGTCATCTCGCTCGACGATGTTGTCATCACCGAGTTCGTCAAGTCGGGCGGCCAGGACACCTTGCCGACCTACATGCTCGGCCAGATACGCCGAGGCATAACGCCTGAAATCAACGCGATTTCGACCGTGTTCCTGCTCTTGTCGGTCGCCATCGTGACGTTGTTTTTCTTCATCAGCAGGAAACGGGACTGAGCATGAAAATGGGAGTTAGAACATGAACTGGAAGACAACAGCGACCGCCATCGGGTTGGCGTTGCTCGCCTCGACGAGCGGCGCTTTCGCGGAGGGCGTTTTGAACATCTACAATTGGGGCAACTACACCAGCCCCGACGTGATCAAGAAGTTCGAGCAAAAATACAACGTCAAGGTGACCATCACCGATTACGATTCGAATGATACCGCGCTCGCCAAAGTGCGTCAGGGCGGCACCGGTTTCGACATCGCGGTGCCCTCGCAGACCTTTGTTCCGATCTGGATCAAGGAAGGCCTCGTCCAGGAAACCGATCCGGGCAAGATGGAGAACTTCAAGAATGTGGCGCCGGAATGGGCCAATCCCGATTTCGATCCCGGCCGCAAATATTCCGTGCCGTGGGCCTGGGGCACGGTGGGCATCGTGGTGAATACCGATGTCTACAACGGACCGTCGGACAGTTGGGGCATCATCTTCAACACGCCCGATGAACTGAAGGGCAAGGTCAACGTCGTGCCGGAAATGAACGACGTCATGTTCGCGGCGACCAAATATGTCGGCGGCGCGCAATGCGCCAGCGACAAGGAAACGTTGAAGAAGGTGCGTGACACGCTGGTTGCAGCGAAGCCAAACTGGATCGCGATGGAATACAACACCATCGAGAAGATGGGCGCCGGCGATTTCAAGGCGACGAGCGACTGGAACGGCTCGGCTCTGCGCCAGCGGCTGGCGAACCCGAAAATCCACTACTTCTATCCCAAGGAAGGTTTTGGTCTCTGGAGCGACAATGTCATGGTCCTGAAGGAAGCCAAGAACGTCGAGAACGCCAAGCTGTTCCAGAACTTCATCATGGATCCGGAGAACGCCGCCGGCCTGTCGGCCTTCCACCGCTACGCCAATGGCATTGCCGGCTCGGACAAGTACATGCCGGCCGATATGAAGGACGCACCGGAGGTCATTATCCCGGAAGCCGTCAAAGCGCGCGGCGAGCTGCAGACACTGTGTTCCCCGGAGGTGCAGGACATCTACAGCAAGATCTGGACCGAACTGCAGAAGTAACCCGGCCCAGCCCGGCGGCATTTGCCGCCGGGTTTTCCGGCGATCGGCTGTGCATGCCATCGCCGCGGCGCTCGCCTAAAACATAAAAAGAATTTGGAAGGAAGCGCCATGGCCGGCAAGACCGCGTTCGAGACCCGATACGGCTTTGCCCGAAACCAAGTGCTGCTCGGCAATTGGCGGGAAAGCCCGTTCAGCCGGTGGTCGTTCCAGAATGCCGGCGAGCTGGTGCCTAGCGCTGCCGTGGCGGCACAGCCGGGCAGCAGCGAGGCGCCGGCGCAGGATTTCGGCGGGCTACTTGGTGAAAAGGTCGCTCTTGCAGGCGGCGCGGAGATGGTCGCGGCTTTTCTCGGGCGCTCCGACACCGACGCGCTGACGATCATGAAAGGCGGTAAATTCGTCGGCGACTGGTTCGCGCCGCATATGGAGTTCGGTTCGCGCCACATCGTCTTTTCGATCAGCAAGTCGCTGACCGCCATTGTTGCCGGCATATTGGAAGGCGAGGGGATTTTCGATCCGCAGGCTCCGGTAAGTCGCTATCTGCCCGAAGCCGCCGGCTCGGCCTATGGCGATGCGAGCGTCCGGCACGTGCTCGACATGAGTGTGAGCCTCGATTTCGAAGAGGCCTATCTCGATCCGGAAAGCGCCTTCGCCCGCTATCGCCGCGCCATGCTGTGGAATCCAGGCGGGGGCACCGAGAGCCTGGCCACTTTCCTCATGACGCTGCAGGGCCTGGCCGAGCCGCATGGCCGGACGTTCCGCTACCGCTCGCCCAATTCCGACCTGCTCGGCATCCTGCTCGAACGTGCGTCGGGCCAGCGCTTCGCCGATCTGATGCGCGAAAAATTATGGGCGCCGCTCGGCGCCGTCAGCGATGCCTCCGTGACGGTCGACATGGAAGGCACGGCGCGCACCGCCGGCGGCATTTCGGTGACGCCGCGCGACCTCGCCCGGGTCGGCGAGATGATGCGGCAAGGCGGCACTGCCCATGGCCGCCGTGTCGTGCCGGAAGCCTGGGTGCGCGACACGACCGAAACAGGCGGTGACGCCGAGGCCTGGCAACGCGGCACGATGGCGTTCCTGTTTCCGCGTGGCCGCTACCGCAGCAAATGGTACCAGACGAGCGCGGCAAGCGGCGCCTTCTGCGGCATCGGCATCCACGGCCAGTGGCTTTACGTCAATCCGAAGGCCGAAATGGTAATCGCAAAGATGTCGTCGCAGCCGCTGCCGGTCGACGATCCGCTCGATCTGGATATGGTTTCGTTCTTCGAGGCGCTGAGCCGGATGGTCTGATCCGATCCAGACAGCCGACCTTTCCTGTGGACCTCTCGCCGGGTTGAAAATGGCGCAGTTGGCGCATCGGTGCTCTGCGCCTATGGTCGCTGCTCGTTTCGACCAGCGACAGGTACGACATGGCATCCGACATCAAGCGCATCGCAACCATCATAGCCGCCGAGATCGGCGCGCGGCCCGAACAGGCCGCGGCGGCGATCGGCTTGCTCGACGACGGTGCGACCGTGCCGTTCGTGGCGCGCTACCGCAAGGAGGTCACCGGCGGCCTCGACGACACGCAGCTGCGCGACCTTGCCGAGCGGCTGGCCTATCTGCGCGAGCTTGACGCGCGCCGCGACACCATCCTTGGTTCGATCCGTGAGCAAGGCAAGCTGACCGAAGAGCTCGAGGCAAAGATCGCTGCGGCCGTCACCAAGGCCGAGCTCGAAGACATCTACCTGCCTTACAAGCCGAAGCGCCGGACCAAGGCCGAGATCGCGCGCGAGCGTGGGCTGGGCCCGCTGGCGGAAGCTATTCTCGCCGACCGTACGGCCATGCCCGCCGAGCTGGCGCTGGCCTACATCAGCGAAGACGTCGTTGATACCAAGGCGGCCCTCGAGGGAGCGCGCGACATCCTGTCCGAACAGTTCGCCGAGAATGCCGATCTGGTCGGCAGATTGCGGACCTATATGAAGGAACGCGCCTTCCTGCGCTCGCGCGTCGTCGATGGCAAGCAGGAGGCCGGCGCGAAATTTTCCGACTATTTCGACCATGTCGAGCGCTGGGCCAACGTGCCCAGCCATCGCGCGCTGGCCATGCTGCGCGGCCGCAACGAGGAGGTGCTGTCGCTCGACATCGAAGTCGATGCCGACGATGCCTCTCCGGTGAAGCCGGTCGAGCGGATGATTGCAGAAGCCTACGCCATCGGCCGCCAGTTGCCGGGCGACCGCTGGCTGATGGAGGTCGCCGGCTGGACCTGGCGCATAAAGCTGTCGCTGCACCTGACGCTCGATCTGATGCGCGATCTGCGCGAGCGGGCCGAGGAAGAAGCGATCCATGTCTTCGCCCGCAATCAAGGATTTGCTGCTTGCCGCGCCTGCCGGCTCGCGGCCGACGATGGGCCTCGACCCCGGCATCCGCACCGGCGTCAAGGTGGCGGTGGTGGACGGCACCGGCAAGGTTCTGGCGACGACGACGGTCTATCCGTTTCCGCCGAAGAACGATGTCCGCGGCACGCAGGCCGAACTGGCCAAGCTCATCCGGCTGCACAAGGTCGAGCTGATTTCCATCGGCAATGGCACCGGCAGCCGCGAGACCGAAAGGCTGGTCGCCGACATGCTGGCCGATATGCCTGCCGGGTCCGGGCCGAAGCCGCTCAAGGTGATCGTCAGCGAAGCCGGCGCCTCGGTCTATTCCGCCTCGGCAACGGCGGCAGCGGAATTTCCCGGCCTCGACGTGTCGCTGCGCGGCGCGGTGTCGATTGCCCGGCGCCTGCAGGATCCGCTCGCCGAACTGGTCAAGATCGAGCCGAAGTCGATAGGCGTCGGCCAGTACCAGCACGACGTCGATCAGTACCGCCTCGGCCGCTCGCTGGAAGCGGTGGTCGAGGATGCGGTCAATGCCGTCGGCGTCGACCTCAACACGGCGTCGGCGCCGCTTCTGGCGCGGGTTTCGGGTCTCGGCGCATCGCTGGCCGAGGCGATCGTTGCGCATCGCGATGCCGCCGGCCCGTTCGCCAGCCGCCGCGAACTGTTGAAGGTCTCCCGCCTTGGACCCCGGGCGTTCGAGCAATGCGCCGGCTTCCTGCGCATTCCCAACGGCAGCGAACCGCTCGATGCCTCGGCGGTGCATCCGGAAGCCTATGGCGTGGCCAAAAAGATCGTCGCCGCCTGCGGGCGCGACGTTCGCTCGCTGATGGGCGACAGCGCCGCACTCAAGGCGCTCGATCCGCGCGTCTTCGTCGATGAGCGCTTCGGCCTGCCGACGGTGCGTGACATCCTGGCGGAGCTGGAAAAGCCCGGCCGCGATCCACGCCCCGGTTTCAAGACCGCGACCTTTGCCGATGGTGTCGACGACATCAAGGATCTGAAGCCCGGCATGCAGCTTGAAGGCACCGTCACCAATGTCGCGGCCTTCGGCGCCTTCGTCGATATCGGCGTACACCAGGACGGATTGGTGCACGTCTCGCAACTGGCCGATCGGTTCATCAAGGACGCGCATGAGGTGGTCAAGGCCGGCGACGTGGTCAAGGTGCGTGTCGTCGACGTCGATATCAAGCGCAAGCGCATCGGCCTGTCGATGCGCAAAGACGGTGACGGTGGCGCACCGCGCGACAATGGCAACAGGCCGGTGCCGCGCGCGCCGGCGCCCCAACGCCAGCCGGAGCGGCCGGCGCAGCAGGGCGCGTTCGGCGCCGCTTTGGCCGATGCGTTGAAGCGGAAGTAGCAGGCGATCGCTTCAGACAAAAGCTAAGCGCTCGACAGGGCAATTGTCGAGGCGCCGTCGGCGAAGTTGCTGATCTCCCCCCTTGCGGGGGAGATGCCCGGCAGGGCAGAGGGGGGTGCTGTCCCGCCGACCTGTCAACCAATTACAGCCACGCCCTCAGGCTTCTGGTTGGGAATGGCTGAAGTTGGCGATCCTTCCCACCCCCCTCTGTCCTGCCGGACATCTCCCCCGCAAGGGGGGAGATCGGATGTCGCTGCGGCTTTCGCCAATCGCCAACGCGGCGGGTTTTGTGTTTGAGGGTCTCTTGCTTCGAGCTCCGAAGCGAAAACATTTTAGACGCGACTGAGCAGCCAGGCGCCGCCCGACATTGATGATCCATCACCAATGCTCATGGATCGGCGACGCTATTTCGTTTGATTTTTTCAGGACGGGAGCCGATAAGCCGCGCGTTTCAAGATTTCTGTTTCGATGCATGTCGTTATCTCCAAGCTGCCGGACACCCTCGGGTCAGGCCCGCGGGCAAGCTTTGGGCGACATGCATGAGTTTGGGAGACCGAGAGCCATGGCCGCCGACAAGAACGCATTCGTCTGGGATGATCCTTTCCTGATCGAGGACCAGCTTTCGGAGGACGAGCGCATGGTGCGCGATGGCGCCGCGGCGTTTGCCGCCGACAAGCTCGCTCCGAAGATCGAGGAAGCCTATCTCGAGGAAAAGACCGACGCCGGGATCTTTCGCGAAATGGGCGAGGCGGGTCTGCTCGGCATCACCATCCCCGAGGAATATGGCGGGCTCGGCGCCAACTACGTCACCTACGGGCTGGTCGCGCGCGAGGTCGAACGCGTCGATTCCGGCTATCGCTCGATGATGAGCGTGCAGTCGTCGCTGGTGATGTATCCGATCCACGCCTATGGCTCGGAAGAACAGCGCAAGAAATACCTGCCGAAGCTGGCGTCGGGCGAATGGATCGGCTGCTTTGGCCTCACCGAGCCGGATGCCGGTTCCGACCCGGGCGGCATGAAGACACGGGCCGAAAAGACCGCGAACGGCTACAGGATCTCCGGCTCGAAGATGTGGATTTCCAACGCGCCGATCGCCGACGTGTTCGTCGTCTGGGCAAAATCGGCCGCGCATGACAACGAGATTCGCGGCTTTGTGCTGGAAAAGGGCATGAACGGGCTGTCGGCGCCGAAGATCGGCGGCAAGCTGTCGCTGCGCGCCTCGATCACCGGCGAAGTGGTGATGGAAGGCGTCGAGGTCGGCGAGGACGCGCTGCTGCCCAATGTCTCGGGTCTGAAAGGACCGTTCGGCTGCCTCAACCGCGCGCGCTACGGAATCTCCTGGGGCGCCATGGGCGCGGCGGAAGATTGCTGGCACCGCGCCCGCCAGTATGGCCTCGACCGCAAGCAGTTCGGCAAGCCGCTGGCCGGCACGCAGCTTTTCCAGAAGAAGCTCGCCGACATGCAGACCGAGATCGCGCTGGGCCTGCAGGGCAGCCTGCGCGTCGGGCGGCTGATGGATGAAGGCAAGATGGCGCCGGAGATGATCTCGCTCGTCAAGCGCAACAATTGCGGCAAGGCGCTCGACATCGCCCGCCAGGCCCGCGACATGCATGGCGGAAACGGCATCCAGATCGGCTACCACGTCATGCGCCACGCCCAGAACCTGGAAACCGTCAACACCTATGAGGGCACGCATGACGTGCATGCGCTGATCCTCGGGCGGGCGCAGACAGGGTTGCAGGCGTTCTTTTAGGGTTCAGGTGTTCTCCGCTCCAAGGTGCTGGCATCTCCTCCCGCAAAGCGGAGATCGCCAACTTTCCGTCGACCATGCCATATTTTGTTCTTGCTTTGTGCCGGCAGCTATGCTACTAATTTGGTTATAGTGCTAATTGGCACCGACGACCCGCCCACCGAGGCGGGTTTTCTTTTCAGCTCTTTTCGACCAAGCATCGCGTATGCTGCCGATCATCGATATCGGCGGGAAGCGCCCGGTGCTGACCCGCCGGCCTTCGGCTCTGCAGCGTTGCAACGTCGTGCCGCCACGCTGCGGAATCCCAGGGTCGGCGCTCCGTTTCGTGAGGCTGTGAAGCTGCTTAATTTAGGTGCAGCGCAACATCTCTGCTTGGAGAATGGTCAGCATTCGTGTCAGGGTTCAGCGAACTCCTTTTGAAACGCCGACTTCAGGGGCACCATGGCAATTCTGGCAGCCGTCTATCACCTGACCCACTACAAATACGACCGGCCGGTCATATTGGGCCCGCAAGTCATAAGGTTGCAGCCTGCGCCGCATTCCCGCACCAAGGTGCTCAGCCATTCGCTGAAGGTCGGGCCGGCAAACCACTTCGTCAATCTGCAGCAGGACCCCTACGGCAATTTCCTGGCCCGCTTCGTGTTCCCCGAACCGGTGACGGAACTGAAGATCGAAGTCGACCTCGTTGCCGACATGACCGTCTACAATCCGTTCGATTTCTTCGTCGAGCCCTCGGCCGAGACGTTTCCGTTCGAATACCCCGAAGAGATCAGAGATGATCTGACCATCTACCGTACGCCCGAACCGGCGGGGCCGCTGTTGGAGGCATTCCTGAAAACCATCGCGCGCCACCCGACCAATACCGTCAATTTTGTCGTCGACCTCAATGCGCGGCTGCAGCGCGAGATCGCCTATATCGTGCGCATGGAAACCGGCGTTTTCTCGCCCGAGGAAACGCTGGCGGCCGGCAAAGGGTCGTGCCGGGATTCCAGCTGGCTCCTGGTGCAGATACTGAGGAACCTCGGCATCGCCGCGCGCTTCGTCTCGGGCTATCTGATCCAGCTCAAACCCGACCTCGTCGCGCTCGACGGACCGGCTGGCACAGCCGTCGACTTCACCGATCTCCATGCCTGGTGCGAGGTGTATCTGCCGGGCGCCGGCTGGATCGGCTTCGATCCGACCTCCGGCCTGCTCACCGGCGAAAGCCATGTGCCGCTCGCGGCAACGCCGCATTTCCGCAATGCCGCGCCGATCTCCGGCATGGCGAGCTTCGCCAATGTCGAGTTCGGTTTCGACATGAGGGTCGACCGCATCGCCGAGCATCCGCGCATTACCAAGCCGTTCTCCGACGAGAGCTGGAAGGCGCTGGACGCGCTGGGGGTCCAGGTCGATGCCGCGCTCCAGGCCGGCGATGTGCGGCTGACCATGGGCGGCGAGCCGACCTTCGTCTCAATCGACGATTTCGAGGCTGCAGAGTGGAACACCGCCGCCGTCGGGCCAACCAAGCGCGAAAAGGCCGATGCACTGATCCGCCGGCTGCGCGAACGCTTCGCGCCGGGCGGCTTCCTGCATTATGGGCAGGGCAAATGGTACCCCGGCGAAAGCCTGCCGCGCTGGACGTTCTCGCTCTACTGGCGCACGGACGGCGAGCCGGTGTGGAGCGACCCGTCGCTGATCGCACATGAAAAGAGCGAGGCGGATGTCGGACCGAAGCAGGCCGAGAGCCTGCTGACGGCGATTGCCGACGAACTCGGCATCGACAAGACGATGGTCAGCGAAGCCTATGAGGATCCGGCTGAATGGCTGCTGAAGGAAGGCAAGCTGCCGGGGAATGTCGATCCCTCCAATTCGAAGCTGGAGGATCCGGAGGAGCGCAGCCGCATGGCGCGGGTGTTCGAACGCGGGCTGACCAAGCCGTCGGGCTATGTGCTGCCTGTCCAGCGCTGGAACAGCCAGGCGTCCGGACCGCGCTGGCGCTCGGAGAAGTGGAAGACGCGGCGCGGCAGGCTGTTCCTGGTGCCCGGCGATTCGCCGGTCGGCTACCGCCTGCCGCTCGGCACGCTGCCTTATGTGCCGCCGGCGCAGTTCCCCTATATCGTGCCGGTCGATCCATCGCTGCCGCGCGGACCATTGCCGGCGCGCGAGGCGATCTTGCCCGGTGCTGCTTCTTCGCCCGCCCCGGCCGAACTGGAAGGCGCCGACGAGATCGCGCGATGCCAGCAGGCGGTATCCTTCACGGCCGTTACCGGCCAGCAAGACCGTGTCGAACAGGAGATCACCGAGATCGGCGGCGCCGTGCGTACCGCCCTTTCGGTCGAGCCGCGCGACGGACGGCTTTGTGTGTTCATGCCGCCGGTCGAGGCGCTGGAGGACTATCTCGAACTGGTCGCGGCGGCGGAGAACGCGGCAAAGGCGATCGGCCTGCCGGTGCACATCGAGGGCTACGGCCCGCCGCACGATCCGCGCCTCAATGTCATCCGCGTCGCACCCGATCCCGGCGTCATCGAAGTCAATATCCACCCCGCCGCGAATTGGCAGGATTGCGTGGCGACGACCACGGCGATCTACGAAGAGGCGCGGCAGACGCGGCTTGGCGCCGACAAGTTCATGATCGACGGCCGCCACACCGGCACCGGCGGCGGCAACCATGTCGTCGTCGGCGGCGCCACGCCCAATGACAGTCCGTTCCTGCGCCGCCCCGACCTGTTGAAGAGCCTGGTGCTGCAATGGCAGCGGCATCCGTCACTGTCCTATCTGTTCTCCGGCCTGTTCATCGGCCCGACCAGCCAGGCGCCGCGCTTCGACGAGGCACGCCATGATTCGCTCTACGAACTCGAGATAGCGATGGCGCAGGTGCCGCATCCGGACAAGGGCGCGGCACCCCTGCCGTGGCTGGTCGACCGGCTGTTCCGCAACCTTCTGACCGACGTGACGGGCAATACCCATCGCTCGGAAATCTGCATCGACAAGCTGTTTTCTCCGGACGGGCCGACGGGCCGGCTCGGGCTGGTCGAATTCCGCGGCTTCGAGATGCCGCCCAACGCGCGCATGAGCCTGGCACAGCAATTGCTGGTGCGCGCCATTATCGCCCGGGCCTGGAAGAACCCGCTCGATGGCCGCTTCGTGCGCTGGGGCACCTCGCTGCACGACCGTTTCATGCTGCCGCATTATGTCTGGGCGGATTTTCTCGATGTGCTGGACGACCTCAAGCTGAACGGCTTTGCGTTCCGTCCGGAATGGTTCGACGCCCAGCTCGAATTCCGCTTCCCGTTCTGCGGCGAGGTCCAGCACGCCGGCGTCAAGCTGGAACTCAGGCAGGCGCTCGAGCCGTGGCATGTGATGGGCGAGCAAGGCGCGATCGGCGGTACCGTGCGCTTTGTCGATTCCTCCGTCGAAAGGCTGCAGGTGAAGACCGAGGGGCTCAACCCGGAGCGTCACGCCGTCGTCTGCAACGGCCGCGTCGTGCCGATGAAGGTGACCGACAACAGAGAAATCGCGGTGGCCGGCGTACGCTTCAAGGCCTGGCAGCCGGCGTCGGGCCTGCATCCGGCGCTGCCGGTCAACACGCCGCTGGTCTTCGACATCTATGACCGCTGGTCGGGCCGCGCGGTCGGCGGCTGCGTATACCATGTGGCACATCCCGGCGGGCGCAGCTACGACACGTTCCCGGTCAATGGCAACGAAGCGGAGGCGCGGCGGCTCGCCCGCTTCGAGCCACGTGGCCATACGCCGTCCAGCTATGTGCTGCGCCACGAAGAAGCCTCTGAAGATTTCCCGATGACCCTTGACCTTCGGCGGCCGCAAAGACTCTGATCAGCCATGGCGAAGGGGAATCACAAAAAGCTGCGCAGCAAGCCGCAGACCCACAGTCTGCTGGAGCACTATCAGCCGATCGACGGCGTCGTCGACGAGATGGTCGATGCGTCGGGCAATCCGCGGCCGGCCTGGCGGCACTTCGTCGAGGCGCTGGAGGACCTGGGTCCGGAAAAGCTTGCCCAGCGCTTTGCCCGCGCCGACCAGTACCTGCGCGATGCCGGCGTCTATTACCGCGTCTACGACAAGGCCGGCGCCAATGAGCGGGAATGGCCGCTGGCGCATGTGCCGCTGCTTATCGAGGAGCAGGAATGGGCTGACATCAGCGCTGGCCTGGTCCAGCGGGCCGATCTGTTCGAGGAGACCATCGCCGACATTTACGGGCCGAACCGGCTGGTCGAGAAAGGCATTCTGCCGGCCGGATTGATCGCGGCCAGCCCGGAATATTTGCGGCCGGTCGTCGGCACCAGGCCGGCCAGCGGCCATTTCCTGCATTTCTGCGCCTTCGAGCTCGGTCGTGGCCCGGACGGCCGCTGGTGGGTGCTTGGCGACCGCACACAGGCGCCGTCGGGCGCCGGCTTTGCACTGGAAAACCGCGTCGCCACCACAAGGGCGCTGTCCGACATTTACGGCGAGATGCATGTGCACCGCCTGGCCGGTTTCTTCCGCCGTTTTCGCGATGCGTTGATCGGCATGGCCAAGCAGGCCGGCGGCCGTGTCGCCATCCTGACACCGGGCCCGCTGAACGAAACCTATTACGAACATGCCTATATCGCCCGCTATCTCGGCATCATGCTGCTCGAGGGCGAGGACCTGACCGTCTCCGGCGGCAGGCTGATGGTGCGCACGGTTTCGGGGCTGATGCCGGTCAGCGTCCTGTGGCGGCGGCTCGACGCCGCCTTCGCCGATCCGCTCGAACTGCGGCCGGACTCGCAGATCGGCACGCCGGGGCTGGTCGAAGCGGTACGGCAAGGGGCGGTTTCGGCCGTCAATGCACTGGGCTCCGGCCTGATGGAGACACGCGCGCTGCTCGCCTTCCTCCCGAAGATTTCACGCGCCCTGCGCAACGAGGAACTGCTGCTGCCGACCGTCGCGACGTGGTGGTGCGGGCAGGAGACGGAGCGCGCGCATGTGCTCGCCAATATCGACAGCATGGTGATCGGCCCGGCGCTGTCGACGCGGCTTGCCTTCGAGGACGATGGCTCGACCAAGCTCGGGTCAGCGCTGTCGGTCGAGGAACGGGCCGAACTCGTCGCCCGGATCGAACGGGACGGCGGCGACTTCGTCGGGCAGGAAGCGGTGACGCTGTCGACCACGCCTGTCTATGTCGGCGGCTGGCTGGAGCCGCGGCCGGCAAGCCTGCGCGTCTATCTGGCGCGGACGCCGGAAGGCTGGACCGTGATGCCGGGCGGTTTTGCCCGTGTCGGCTTTTCGCTCGACCCGACGGCCATCGCCATGCAGCGCGGCGGCCAGGCGGCGGATGTGTGGGTGGTCAGTGACAGGCCGGTGGAGCGCGAGACGCTGCTGCCGCAGGAGCACGACAGCTTCACCCGCACCCTGCCGGGCAGCCTGCCCAGCCGCGCGGCGGAGAACCTGACCTGGCTCGGCCGCTATATCGAGCGGTCGGAAGACACGGTGCGCATCCTGCGCGCCTACCATGTGCGGCTGGCCGAGACATCCGACCCCGAGATGCCGCTGCTCGCCGATATCAGCGACTATCTCGCGCCGTTCGGCATCGACGTCGAGACGGCAATCCCGTTGGGACTCATCGGCACGCTGGACAGCGCCGTTTATAGTGCCGGGCAGATCCGCGACCGCTTCTCGCCTGATGGCTGGCTGGCATTGAAGGATCTGTCGAAGACCATCCATCAATTTGCCGCGACAGTGGCGCCGGGCGACGACGCGACAAGGGCAATGACGGTCATCCTGCGCAAGCTGGCCGGGTTTTCCGGCCTGCTGCACGAGAACATGTACCGCTTTGCCGGCTGGCGTTTCCTGGAAATCGGCCGCAGGCTCGAGCGCGGCATCCAGATCGCCCGCACGCTCGCCCGGCTGACCAGAGCCCAGGCGCCGGAAGGTGCGCTCGACATGATGCTGGAGATCGGCGACAGCGTCATGACCCACCGTCGGCAATATCCGGTGCAGGCGGGGCGGCGCACGGTAGTCGACCTTTTGGCGCTCGATCCGCTCAACCCGCGCTCGATCCTTTTCCAACTCGAACGGCTGAAGGCCGAAATCGCGCTGTTGCCCGCGGTCGGCGCTGAAGGCCATATGTCGCCGGCGGCCAAGGAAATCCTGCAGCTCAACACGTCGATCGCCATCAAGGAGCCTTCGGACATGACGGCCAAGGCCCTCGGCGATCTCGCCAATGAAATCGGCGGGCTCTACAACAGCCTCGCCAAAGCCTATTTCGGATAGAGACGGCATGCTCTACGACATCAGGCTTCACCTGCGTTACGACTATGATGCGGCGGCCGGCGGCGGCCGCCATCAGGTCCGCGTGCTGCCGCCGACCATCCCTGGCGTGCAGCGCGTCATCGCCGCTTCACTGTCTTTTGTGCCGGCGCCCAGCGAACGTTCCGACTTTTCCGACTTTTTCGGCACCAGTGTCACCTCGATCGCCTTTCGGGACCCGCATGATGCACTCGACATCAGGATGAGCGCGCGTGTGTCGGTGTCGCGGCCGGAGCCCGGGCTCGACGTATCGCCGGACATACGCCGGCTGAGGGAAGAACTCGGCGCGGTGCACTCGCTGGCGCCGGCTTCGCCGCATCACTTTCTGGCCGCCAGCGATCATGCCGGCATCGACGCGGCAATCACTGCCTATGCGAAAGGCAGTACCGGCAGCTCGACGGTCGGCACGGCCATGGCTCTGTGCAACCGCATTCACCGCGATTTCACCTATGACGGCGAGGCGACGACGGTGCAGACGCGGGCCAGCGACGCCTTCGGCCTGAAGCGCGGCGTCTGCCAGGATTTTTCCCACATCATGATCGCCGGCCTGCGCGGCCTGGGCATCCCTGCAGGCTATGTCAGCGGATTCCTGCGCACCATTCCGCCGCGCGGGAAGCCGCGGCTCGAAGGCGCCGACGCCATGCATGCCTGGGTCAAGGTGTGGTGCGGGCGCGATGCCGGCTGGCAGGAATTCGATCCAACCAATGGCATGCGGGCAAGCAACGACCATATCACGGTCGGCTATGGCCGCGACTACTCCGATGTGGCGCCGATCGTCGGCGTGCTGAAAACCACTGGTGGACAGGTCGGCGAGCAGGCGGTCGACGTCATTCCGGTCGTGCTCGAAAAGGTGTGACGACGCACGTCTTCGTTGCACGGCGACGTCGATAGGCCGTTCTGGAACCAAGAGATCAAGAGGCGTTGGAACCTGCAGCCGGCAAGCGGCTTATCTACGGAAATTCCGTGGAGAGGACATGCTGGACAAATCCGGGTCGTCGTCTGGCCAATCGGCTGTGAGGAAAGCTGCACCAAAAAACGGGGTGCCGCAGAACGGAGCGCCGGAGAACGGCGCGCAAGCCTCGGCCGTTCGGGCCTCGCTCAACTATGTCACCGACACTGAACCCGGTATTCGCCGGCTGCGTTCGGGCAACGGGTTCTCGTACAAAGGACCCGACGGGCGGATTGTCGACGGGGAGGCGCTGGCACGCATCAAGGCGCTTGCCATTCCACCGGCCTGGACGGATGTCTGGATCTCGCCGGATGCCGACGGTCACATCCAGGCGACCGGTCGGGACCAGCGCGGCCGCAAGCAATACCGCTATCATCAGCACTGGGCGGAGGAGCGTGACGGCGTAAAATACTCGAGCCTGATCGCCTTCGCCGAGAGCCTGCCCGAACTGCGGCGGCAGATCGACGCCGATCTGCGCCGTCACGGCCTGCCGCTGGAACGCGTCGTGGCGGCTATCGTCTGGCTGCTCGACAACACAATGATCCGTGTCGGCAATGCCGCCTATGCCCGCGACAACAAGAGTTTTGGACTGACCACGCTGCGTGACCGCCATGTCGACATCAAGGGCTCGAGCCTGCGCTTCGCCTTCATCGGCAAATCCGGCAAGGAATGGAGATTGAAGCTTGTCGATCGCCGGATTGCCAAGGTCGTGCGTGGAGCGCAGGACCTGCCGGGGCAGAAGCTGTTCCAGTATCTCGACGAGGACGCAAACAGGCATCCGGTGCGCTCAGACGACGTCAACCGCTATATCAGGGAGAACGCCGGAGCGGAGTTCAGCTCCAAGCATTTCAGAACCTGGGGCGGCACCATCCATGCGGCGTCGCTGTTTGCGCAAACCGAACGTCCGGAAAGCCAGGCGCAACAAAAAAGGGTGATGAACAATGTCATCGACAAGGTTGCCGAGCGGCTTGGCAACACACGCGCGGTTTGTCGCCAATGCTACATCCATCCGGAAGTGTTCCGCGCCTGGTCCGAAGGACGGCTGCTTGGCGAAATGGCGGATGCCAACAAAGGCAAGCGCTCGATCGCCGGGCTCGACGATGAGGAGGCCCTGGTCTTGAGATGGCTGAAGGCAAGGGAATGACGCCGGACCGGAGGCGTATTTTTTTGTCGACGCCATGTCGGCATCGGTCCTAGTGTTTCGTCCTTTGATAGAGAAAAGGACGACCCATGCTCTACGCGATCCTCTGCTATGCCTCTGAAGACGTCGTCTGCTCCTGGAGCAAGGAGCAGGACGATGCGGTCATGGAAAAGCTTATCGGCGTGCAGGAAAAATATGCCCAGGCGGGCCGCCTTGGCCCAGTGGCGCGGCTCTTGCCGACGACCGCGGCGACGACGCTGAGGAAGGTCAAGGGCGAATCGATCGTCATCGACGGCCCATTTGCCGAAACCAAGGAACAGTTCCTCGGCTTCTACACACTCGAATGCGCCGACCTCGATGAGGCCGTCGACTTCGCGCGCGAGCTTTCCGAGGTCAACCCGAGCGGCGGCTCCTATGAAATCCGGCCGGTCTCGCTCTTCAATCCCGCCAAGGTTTCCGCATGACCGAACTCGCCTGGATCAGCACGGCAATCAGCACCGCTCGCCCGCAGGTGATGGGGGCATTGCTGCGCTACTTCCGCGACCTCGACGCGGCGGAGGAAGCATTCCAGGACGCCTGCCTGAGGGCACTGAACAACTGGCCGAAAAATGGTCCGCCGCGCGATCCGGCAGCCTGGCTGATCTTCGTCGGCCGCAACAGCGGCATCGATGCGGTGCGCAAGCGCGCCAAGCAGGCGCCGCTGCCGGACGAGGACCAGATCTCCGATCTGGAGGATGCCGAGAGCGACGTCGCCGAGCGGCTGGACGGGGCGCATTACCGCGACGATATTTTACGGCTGCTGTTTATCTGCTGCCATCCCGACCTGCCGGCCACACAGCAGATCGCGGTGGCGTTACGTATCGTCTCCGGCTTGACGGTCAAGCAGATCGCCCGCGCCTTCCTCGTCGGTGAAAGCGCCATGGAGCAGCGCATCACGCGCGCCAAGTCGCGTATCGCCGACGCCGGGGTGCCATTCGAGACGCCGGGAGCGGTCGAGCGCTCCGAACGGCTCGCCGCCGTCGCCGCGATGGTCTACTTGATCTTCAACGAAGGCTATTCCAGCAACAGCGGCGAGGCTTCGGCGCGTGCGCCGCTTTGCGAAGAGGCGATCCGGCTGGCCCGCCTGCTGCTCAGGCTATTCCAGACCGAGCCGGAGATCATGGGGCTGACGGCGCTGTTGCTGCTGCAGCATGCACGCTCGCCCGCCCGCTTCGACGAGAACGGCGAGATCGTGCTGCTCGAAGACCAGGACCGCAGCCTGTGGAGCCGCAAGATGATCGATGAAGGCCTGGCGCTGGTCGACAAGGCGTTGCGCCATCGCAAGCCGGGTCCCTACCAGGTGCAAGCGGCGATCGCCGCCCTGCATGCGCGGGCGGAAAAGCCCGAGGATACGGACTGGAACGAGATCGACCTGCTCTACGGCCTGCTCGAGCAGATGCAGCCGTCGCCGGTGGTGACGCTCAACCGCGCCGTCGCGGTCTCCAAGGTGCGTGGACCGGAAGCCGCACTCGCAATGATCGAGCCGCTGGAGGGAAGGCTTTCCGGCTATTTCCATTTCTTCGGCCTCAAGGGCGGACTGCTGATGCAGCTTGGCCGCGGCGAGGAGGCGCGCGTCGCTTTCGACCGCGCCATCGCGCTTGCCAATACGGCCGCCGAGGCAGCGCATATCCGCATGCACATCGACCGGCTGATGAAAGAAAGCGCCGTGCGGGAAACCGCCAAGACGGCACACTAGAGCGCTTCACCATTTCACAGAAACGGTGAAGCGCTCTATCTCTTTGTTTTGACGCAATTCCGGACGGAAAACCGTTCACACTTTTCCTGGAATTGCTCTAATTCGCTCTATCTTGCTGGTTCAACAGTCGGACGCCGGCTTGGACCATGCCGGGGTGGCGATTTCTCCCTGAAACGCGTAATGCCACGCCACGACAGCGCCTGGTGTGCCGACCGGCAGGGAACCGGTATGGCGAAAAGCTTGGACCGACGCCATATGAGCGACGGGATCTGAAAGGGACGAAACGAAAATGACGATTGCGAAGGAAACGGCCGGGCTTCTGGCGAAACTGGGCGTTGCCGAGGGCGCGCTTACGGGCGGCGACCTCATCGTGCGCAGCCCGGTGACCGGCGAGCAGATCGCCGCGCTGAAGACCATCTCGCCGGCCGATGCGACGACGACCATCGACAATGCCCACAAGGCTTTCCTGGCGTGGCGGCAGGTGCCGGCTCCCAAGCGCGGCGAGCTGGTGCGGCTGCTCGGCGAGGAATTGCGCACACACAAGGCCGAGCTTGGCCGGTTGGTGTCGATCGAAGTCGGCAAGATCCCGTCCGAAGGCCTTGGCGAAGTGCAGGAGATGATCGACATCTGCGATTTCGCCGTCGGCCTCTCGCGGCAGTTGTACGGCCTGACCATTGCCACCGAGCGTCCCGGCCATCGCATGATGGAAACTTGGCATCCGCTGGGTGTCGTCGGCGTCATCTCGGCCTTCAATTTTCCGGTCGCGGTGTGGTCGTGGAACGCGGCACTTGCGCTGGTCTGCGGCGACGCGGTGGTGTGGAAGCCGTCCGAGAAGACACCGCTGACGGCGCTCGCCTGCGAAGCGATCTTCAAGCGTGCAGCAGAACGTTTCGGCGATGCGCCGAAGGGGCTGGCACCGGTGCTGATCGGCGATCGTGCCGTCGGCGAGATCCTGGTCGATCATCCCAAGGTGCCGCTGGTCTCGGCCACCGGCTCGACCCGCATGGGCAGGGACGTCGGACCGCGGCTGGCGAAGCGCTTTGCCCGTGCCGTGCTGGAGCTCGGCGGCAACAATGCCGGCATCGTCTGCCCGACGGCCGATCTGGACATGGCGCTCCGCGCTATCGCCTTCGGAGCCATGGGCACGGCCGGGCAGCGCTGCACGACGCTCAGGCGCCTGTTCGTGCATGAGAGCGTCTATGATGCTTTGCTGCCGCAGTTAAGGAAGGCCTATGAAAGCGTCTCGGTCGGCGATCCGCTGGAGACAAGCGCTCTGGTCGGCCCGCTGATCGACAAGGCTGCCTACGAGAATATGCAGAAGGCGCTGGAGCAGGCGGCTTCGCATGGCGGTAAGATAACCGGTGGAATGCGGGTCGAGAACGGCCATCCCGAGGCCTACTATGTGCGTCCGGCGCTGGTCGAAATGCCGCGGCAGGTTTCGCCGGTGACGGAGGAGACCTTCGCGCCGATCCTCTATGTGATGAAATATACGGACTTCGACGCCGTGCTGGAAGAACACAATGCGGTGGGAGCGGGGCTGTCATCGTCGATCTTTACCCGCGACCTGCAGGAATCCGAGCGCTTTCTTAGCGTCGACGGATCGGACTGCGGCATCGCCAACGTCAATATCGGCACGTCAGGGGCCGAGATCGGCGGTGCCTTCGGTGGCGAGAAGGAGACCGGCGGCGGCCGCGAGTCGGGGTCCGATGCCTGGAAGGCCTATATGCGGCGCGCCACCAATACGGTGAATTATTCCAAGGCGCTGCCGCTTGCGCAGGGCGTGTCGTTCGACATCGATTGAAATGCCGGACCTTCGTCGCGGTGGCGCCAACATCGCGACGAAGGCGTTCGACTCGCTGTTCAGCTTGCTTCGGAAGTTACAACACAGTTGTCGAAGGCTGCATCGATGATGGCGAGCTTGACCGCCTGGGCGGTCATGTATTCCTGATAGAACTCGCTCGACACCCACATGACCGAATGACCGCGCTGGCCCAGCCAGCCGATGCTGCCGAGTTCCTCGGCATCGCGCAATTTGCGCGACAGGTGAGTCCGGGAAAGCTTGAGCCAGTTCGCAAAATCCCGGATTGAGACGACACCGGTCGGAATTCGGTCCAGATCGGCATGATCGGGATCGACGCCGGACATCAGCCAATCCATGACGATGCCGCCATTGTCGAGCCAGGTGAACAAGGAAAAAGTCTGTCTTGGCTCGCGCACGGCATGCGACGAAAGCAGGCCGTCGGCCACCAGTGGCTGCAATTTGGCGAGCGCATCCGGTTGTGCGACGAATGCCACCAGTCGAGATCCACCGTCCAGGCTGTCCAGCGTTTTCAGATGGGCCATGACCCAGCCGGCAACCGTCTCCAGAGTGCCCGCCGTCGGCTCAAACGGGCGGATGCGCCCGTATTTGATCGGCAAATGCCGGATGAAACCGTAATGCAGCATCTCCTTCAGGAAGGCGTCGGCGGTGTTGCGGCTGGCCACCAAATGCCGGCAGGTATCGTCCATGAACCGTGCGGACGTAAGTCCCTTGCGATGATCGTCCGGCTCTCGATCGAAATACAAGCCAAGGCCGATATGGGCCATCAGCCAACGTTGTTGGGTGGCGAATACGGAGGCCAGCCGCGGGTTCGCTTCATAGGTCTGGAGCAGCGTCCGCGACTGAGCCTGGACATGCCGACGCAATGCCGGATGGCTGGCAATGTCTTCAGAAACCAGCGCCATCCCCGCCGAGCCCAACCAAATTTGCAACTGGAAATACCGGTCACAATTTCAGCCTTCGCGGACCGTGTCCAGAGCCGGCGCATCAGGATACCAGCTGAATCCCGCCGGTTAGCAATTCCGCGACTGGGTCGCCGAGGACCTGATCTCGCGAAGCGCTGATCTTGCCGCACGAGACTAGCCTGCTCGAACCCATAATGGTGGCTTCGCCTGGCCAGCCGGCGTTCCCGACGGCGACGCGGAACCAACACCAGTTTTGCTCGTTGAAGAACGCTGATTGGACCGAGACAGTGAGGAACTACAGAATGGAGAATGGCCCTTTTGCCACGCCGCCCGCAGCTTTCCGGCAAACAGCGTCGGTCTGGCCGCGTGCGCTCAAGTGGCTGCTGCGCCGGGTGCGCAGTGCCTCCGACAGCTCGGGAACCATGTTGAAGCCAATCCTGTCCGAACCCGAGGATGATAGCGGGCCTACTCCGCCTCGACGCGCCTGAGGGTGACCGCGCTGCGATCTTGACGCCAAAAATGACCGCTCACATATCCTTTTAGGGCCGCGCCGCAGCCGACGGTCATGACCGCTTCGAAGGCCTGCCACGGCGGCGTGTCCGCCTGATGCGGAAGGCAAGAGCGGCAGTGGCGCGCAACGGCGGAACCATCGGGCATGCTTGGCTATTAGATACAGGCGGCTGCTGGTCTGCCGGGCCAGGAGCCTTTACTAATGATCATCAATCCCCCACCGGAAAGCGCCATCCCGGCATCCGTTCCGTCGGTCGATCCAAAAGCCGCCCCGACGCCTCGCAATGCCGAAGCGGAGGTCTTTTATATCGAAGCGATCCGCGAACTTGTCGCGACCGGCATCCCCTTTCTCGTCGCCGGCACCTATGCCGTAAGCGCCTATACCGGGATCATCCGCCCGACCAAGGATCTCGACATTTTCTGCAAGGCCGGCGACTGCCCGCGCATCCTCGCTCATTTCAAGCGGATCGGCTACGCCGTCGTGGTCGAGGACGACCGGTGGCTCGGCAAAGTGTTCAAGGGGACGCATTTTTTCGACGTCATTTTCGCCTCAATGAACGGCACAATGCCGGTCGACGACCAGTGGCTGGAGCACGCCCGTCAGGGCGAATTGCTGGGCAGCCAGGTGCGGATCATCGGTCCCACCGAGCTTGTCTGGTCCAAATGTTTCATCCAGGACCGCGGCCGCCACGATGGCGCCGACGTTTCGCACACCATCCTCAAGACGCACGACCAGATCGACTGGCAAAGGCTGCTTTCCTACATGGAAGTCCATTGGGAAGTTCTGCTGATGCATCTCTTGAACTTCCGATGGATCTATCCGTCGGAGCGGGGCCGCGTACCCGCCTGGCTGCTCGACGAGCTGCTTGACCGGCTGGCCAGGCAGCGCGAATTGCCACCTTCCCGGATGAAAATCTGCCGTGGGCGCATGCTTTCACGAACCGACTATGAGATCGACGTCAAGGACTGGGGCTTTGCCGACGTCGGCGGTGAAGGAGAACATAGCAATGGCTGACGAGCTCGAAACTGCTTCGGCAAAGGCGGAAAACGGCGGCACACTCAAAGTCGCCGCCATTGGCGATCTGCATGTCGGCAAGGAAGACCAGGCCTCGTACCGCGATCTTTTCGGCGAGATGTCGCGTGAAGCCCAGGTTCTCGTGCTGACGGGTGACCTTACCAATCTCGGCAAGCCTCGGGAGGCCGAAATCCTTGCCGAGGAACTGCGTGCCTGCACGATCCCGGTCGTCGCCGTACTTGGCAACCACGACTATGAGTCAGGCGCCGTCGACCAGGTCACCGACATTCTGCGCCAGGCGGGCGTTCACCTGCTCGACGGTGAAGCGACAGAGATTCACGAGGTCGGGTTCGTTGGGGTCAAGGGCTTCGTTGGCGGTTTTGGATCGCGCATGCTCGGCTCCTTCGGCGAACCAGCGATCAAGTCAATGGTGGCGGAAAGCGTGAACGAAGCGATGCGGCTTGAAAACGCGATGCGGCAGGTCCGCGCCAAACGCACGCTTGTCGTTCTGCACTACGCGCCTGTCGTCGAGACGGTCGAAGGCGAGCCGCTGGAGATATTCCCGTTTCTCGGTTCGTCACGCCTGGCCGAGACAATAGACCGGTTCCAGGTCAGCGCGGTGGTGCATGGTCATGCGCATCGCGGCGCCTATGAGGGCCGCACGCCGGGCGGGGCGCCGGTCTATAACGTTGCCATGCATGTCGCCAAGCCGACCGGCCGCCCCTACGCCATGCTCGAAATCTGACAGGCGGCGCCACCGGCGCAAGCAATCGTCAGTGCACACTGCAGAATGATCACGGCAATTGCCGGGTAACAGCCATCCGCTTCGGTGGAATGTCGTTTTCATCCGGGTTGGGAACGGGATCCTCGTCGGGGAGCCTGTCGGGGTCCGGCTCACGCACGGGCTTGGGATCGGGGATGGGAGGCGGTGGCACCGGGGTCGGTGTTGGCTCGGGTGTGGGAATAGTGGCCATCGTAATCATCTCCTCTTGGCGCAGAACAACGCAATGGGCCAGCTGGTTCCCGGCTTCCTCGTTTTTGGAAAATCACACGGTCGCACTTGGCCGGTCAGCCCATCTCCGGATTCGGCTGGCTGCCGCCCGACTTGTTTGACCGCAGCAGCAGCGCCAGCGGAACGAGCAGGGCGGTTGCCACCGCGCAGTAGCGGAAGACATCGACATAGGCGAGTAGCGTGGCCTGGCGGGCGATCAACTGGCCAAGCCAGCCGATCGCCTGCTGCTTCGCCTCGACTATCGGCGAACCCTGGGCGACGAAATGATCGGTCGCCTGCCGAAGCGCCTGCTGATAGGCGGGCGACGATTGCACGGTGTGGCCGACCAGATTCGATTGATGGATCTGGGAGCTTTGCGCAATGACGGTGTTGGACAGCGAGACGCCGATGCTGCCGCCGATATTGCGGGCAACGTTGATCAGCGCCGATGCCTGGTTGGTCTTCTGCGGGGGCAAACCGACATAGGCCGCGGTCGAGATGGGAATGAACAGGAACGGCAGTCCGACCATCAGGAAAACACGGGCAAAGGCAAAGAAGCGGAAGCTGGCGTCCGGAGTAAGCGAGGTCATATGCCAAAGGGCCACTGCGACCACCGACATGCCCATCATGATCAGGTATTTAGGCTGCACGATGCTGCCTACAAATCCGGACACCGGCATCAAGATCAGCATGGCGATGCCGCCCGGCATCATCGAAAGGCCCGAGAGCGTCGCGGTGTAGGCAAATGTCGTCTGCTGCAGCTGCGGCACGATCTGGGTGGTGCTGAACAGGATAGCACCGACCGCCATCATGACCAGGAAGGCCGTGCCGAACTGGCGCGTGAACAATAGGCGCATGTCGACGACCGGATCGCTGCGACTGAGTTCCCATGGGATAAGCAGCAGGAATGCGATCGCGGAAATCACTGCGAAAGTGGTGATGAAATCCGAGGCGAACCAATCGTAGCGCTGGCCCCGGTCGAGAAATATCTCCAGGCACCCCAAGGCTATCGCCACCAGGACGAAGCCGACCCCGTCGATCTTCAGGCCGCCTTTCAGCCGTTCCTTGCGTTCGCGTTCGAGGACGTCCGGTTCGACCACCAGCCATTGCACCAGGGCCAGCGACAGGATGCCGAACGGCACGTTGATGAAGAAGATCCAGTGCCAGGAGAAATGGTCTGTCAGCCAGCCGCCGATTGTCGGCCCGACCGTCGGTGCGACGATGACGGCAATGCCGTAAAGTGCGAAGGCTTGCGAGCGCTTTTCAGGCGGAAAGGTGTCGGCAAGGATCGATTGCTCGCTTGGCGCCATGCCGCCGCCGCCGAGGCCCTGAAGGACCCTGAACAGGATGAGCAGTTCCAGGTTGGGCGCCAGTCCGCACAGCAGCGACGCGACGGTGAAGGTCGCAACGCAGAGCATGTAGTAGCGCTTGCGGCCGATGACGCTTGCCAGCCAGCCGCTGACCGGGATGATCACCGAGTTGGCGACGAGATAGGTGGTAATCACCCAGGTGCTTTCGTCCATTCCGGCCGCCAGGCTGCCGGCGATGTTGCGCAGGGCGACATTGGCGATCGAGGTGTCCAGCACCAGCATGAAAGTGGCGATGGAGACGACGACGGCGATGAGCCAGGGATTGTGCGTCCCGGCGGCGGATCGGCTTTCGCCCTGATTTCTGGCGGTTTCGCCGCTCATCGCACCTTGACCGTCGGCACCACCGACAGGCCAGGGCCGAGAAGCACATCCGGCGGCTTGTCGAAGACGATCTTGACCGGCACGCGCTGCACCACCTTGACGTAGTTGCCGGTGGCATTTTCAGCCGGCAGGAGGCTGAAGGCGGTGCCGCTGCCGGCCTGGATGCTGTCGACGCGGCCATGGAAGGACTTGTCCGGGTAGGCATCGATATCAATGTCGACCGGCTGTCCCTGCCGCATCAGGTCGAGCTGCGTCTCCTTGAAATTGGCCTTCACCCAGACCTCGTCGGGAACGAACATCATCAATACCTGGCCGGGTTGGGCGTAGGTGCCGTTAGCGGCGGAAATGCTCGTTGCCCGCCCGGCTGCGGGTGCTGCGATAGTCGTGCGCGACAGCGTCGTGCGGGCTTGCTCCTGGCTGGCCTTGGCCTGATCGAGCTGCGCCTCGGCGCTCCTGGCCTGTGCCCGCAAGACCGAAACCTGGCTTTTTGCGGAGGCGACATTGGCCTCGGCGCTGTCCAGCGCGGCCTGGTCCTGACGCAACGTCGATGCCGCCTGCTGCGCCTGCTGTTGCGTTGCTGTGCCCCTGGCCAGGAGTTCGCGATTGCGTTGATCCTCGGCCTTGGCGAAATCAAGCGCTGCCTTGGCCTGTGCAACCTGTTTCTGGGCAGCGTTCACCTTTGCGTTTTGAGCCTCGATCTGGGCGGTGACATTGACGATTTCGGCCTCGGCCGCGGCGACGCCGGCGTCGGCCTGCTTCAGGTTTGCCTGATAGTCGCTGTCGTCGATACGCAGGAGGACATCGCCCACCTGTACATGCTGATTGTCGGTAACCGCCAGCTCGGTAATGCGGCCGGCTATTTGAGCGCCGATCGTCACCGTGCGGGCGTCAATGAAGGCGTCGTCGGTCGATTCGTACTGGCGAGCGTTCAGCCACCAGATCGCGATGCCTGCCGCGACGAGCAACAGCGCAAGCGCGATCGCTGCAGCCGCATAGGGATGGCGCCTGGGAAAGCCGAGCAGACCGGCCTTTCGTTGCGAGGCGTTCCCGTCGGGTTTTTCCTGCCGCGGCTCTGCCGATCGCTCACGAGATTCTCGAACCGGGGCCGGTTGCTCCCGGGTTTCATTTACAGGCTCGACGTCTTGCTCGACGCGTTGAGGCTTCGTGTCCAACGGAATTGCTTTCAAGACTGATACTGATATTGCAGCCGCCGAAGCGGACGCAAAGCCAAACGGCAAGCTTCCGCAAAAGTTCCTGTCTGGAACCGGGTTCGGTTAACGGGTCGACATCGAACACAGGCGGGGGCGCGTCGGAATTCGAGCGCCGCTTCACCGGGCAGGTGATCCGTACGCCTCATGTTGCGGCGGTCGGCCTTGTCAGCGCTCCATGGCGCGATAATTGCTCATGTAGGCGTGGGCGAATTCACCTGTCGACAGGAGCCGACCATGAAACATCAAACACTCGACCAACTGCAGGCCGTCGCGGAAGTTGAGTCCTTCGCGGTGTATCCGGCGATGACTCGAACCCAGCGGATTGAACGTTGGGCGGAACTTCTCGAACAAAACCCGACGCGATGCCTTGGGGCGCTTCCAGGCACCGAATATATGAACAGGGAAGCGCGCGACAGATCGCGTGGGGCTGGGACGCCGCTCACTGTCGCCTTCGAGGATCCGGTTCTGCGTGCCATGGGCCTCAGCGATGATACCTATGGTGAGGCAAAGCGCTTCTTCGAACTGAGCGACCGGCAGTTGCACCAAATCGTTTGCCATTGCCATGTCGGCGCTACGATGCAAGCGAGATGGGCCGCTGCCAGGGTGCGCGGGATAGTTCGCGGCAACAGATTTGTTGCCTGGCTGAAGGGCCTGATCGTGCATTGAGGCGGTACGAGGAACGGCGGAACACGCGTTCTTTCCGCGCCGTGGAGAGCGCTTCCGAACTTGGAAGGGCTCGTGCCGCGTCGGGCCGCGCAGATTGTGAAACTCCTCGACGCTTGGCTGCGCCTTGTCGCGGCCATGCGTCTGTCTTTGATGCGAGAATTTGAGTTGGCCTGCCGCAATTGAGGGCCGTCGCCGGACGGGCGTCCGAGCGCCGTCCAGGCCTGCCTGCGCGGCTACTAACGATGATGATCCTGCGATCGGGGACGATCCTGCGACCTGGCTACACTAGCGATCGATTTCTCCGAACACGATGTCGAGCGAGCCGATGATCGCGGCAACGTCGGCGATCATATGGCCTCGGGACAGGAAATCCATCGCTTGCAGGTGGGCGAAGGAAGGTGCGCGGATCTTGCATCGGTAGGGAACATTGCCTCCGTCCGACACGAGGTAGACGCCGAACTCGCCCTTCGGTGCCTCGACGGCGGCATAGACTTCACCGATCGGCACGCGAATGCCTTCGGTATAAAGTTTGAAGTGGTGGATCGTCGCTTCCATCGAGCGCTTCATCGTGGCACGGGGCGGCGGCGTGATCTTGTGGTTCGGGATCGCGACCGGCCCCTGACCTTCTGGTGAGCGCAACTTTTCCAGACATTGCCGCATGATGCGGACCGACTGGCGCATTTCCTCCATGCGTACGAGATAGCGGTCGTAGCAGTCGCCATGCTTGCCGACCGGGATGTCGAAATCCATCTCCGAATAGCATTCGTATGGCTGCGCCTTGCGCAGGTCCCAGGACGCGCCCGATCCGCGCACCATCACGCCGGAAAAGCCCCAGGCCCAGGCATCATCGAGGCCGATCACGCCGACATCGACATTGCGCTGCTTGAAAATACGGTTCTCGGTCAACAGCTCTTCGAGATTGTCGCAGACCTTGAGGAACGGATCGCAGAACTTCCAGATGTCGTCGAGGAGTTCCGGCGGCAGATCCTGATGCACGCCGCCAACCCTGAAATAATTCGCGTGCATGCGGGCACCGGACGCGCGCTCATAAAAGACCATCAGCTTCTCGCGCTCGACGAAACCCCAGAGCGGCGGCGTCAGCGCGCCGATGTCCATGGCTTGCGTGGTGACGTTGAGGAGGTGAGATAGCAGCCGGCCTATTTCGCAGAAAAGCACGCGAATGAGCTGCCCGCGTCTCGGAACCGATATTTCGAGGAGCTTCTCGGCAGCGAGACAGAATGCATGCTCCTGGTTCATCGGCGCGACGTAGTCGAGCCGGTCGAAATAGGGCAAGGCCTGCAGGTAGTTCTTGTACTCGATGAGCTTTTCGGTGCCGCGATGCAGCAGGCCGATATGGGGATCGGCACGTTCCACGATCTCGCCGTCGAGTTCGAGCACCAGCCGCAGGACGCCGTGAGCGGAGGGATGTTGTGGCCCGAAATTGATGGTGAAGTTGCGAACTGCAGCCTCGGCCATGACAGTCCTCCGCAATCAGGCGGACTTCCGTTCCGTGCCGGAACCGGCTTGTCCGCTTTCAGCCGCTCACGTCGTCGTCTGGATGATCAGCGTGAGCGTGCCGTCGCCGTCGATATTGGCCGCCACGACCTGCGTGGAATTAAGTCCGTTCGCCGCCAGTGCCGATGCCGCCTGCGGCGATGCGTCGATCGAACTTTGCAGGATGCGCAAATCCTCGGCGCTGGTCTGGGTGACGACGGCCTCCGCCTGTGCCTTGACGTCAGGAGGCAGATCCTCCATCGCCACGATTGTCACTGCGGTGAAATTCTGGGCGGAGAAGGCTTGGTCAGGTGTAGCCTGGTCGGGAGTGGTCCCTTCGGGCGTGGCTTGCTCTGGCAGGGATTGCGGCGCCGTTGGCGGCACAGGGGCAAGCTCTGGTCCCACGGCTTGCGCATAGACCGGCGAGGCAAGCGCCAGTGCCGAAAGTGTGGCAATTGTCGTCGATAGGCGCATGGCCGTTCCTTCCGTTTTGCTCAGCGGACGATCAATTCGGTGACGACAAAACCATCGTGTCGAAATATGGTTCCGTGACCGGGGAGCTGTCTTGCCGAAAGCCGTGATTGTCGCGGAAAGCAGGGCGCGAAATCCGGCGTTGCCTGTCTCAGGCAGCGGTGTGGCTGCGATCGGGCTGCGGCCAGCGCTGCAACGCCTCACGGCCCTGAGCGGTCAGTTCGTAGATCCCGCGATCGGTGCGTGCGAACCAGCGATACACATTGTGCAGCAGGATCTTGGGCGCGTTCGGCAGGTTGGGCTTCAAGTCACGCGGTCGCTTTGGGCCGTCGGCGAGGGCTGCGGCGCATGCCAGCGCCTGCTGGCGATAAGCGGTCATGATCGGCGCACGCGAGCCGCCGCCGGCGACAGGATCGCCCTGCCGACGCCGATGTTCGTCAATTAGCTTCGAGCGGCGCCGGGGATCGCGACGCGGAGCCAATGCCGTCGGGCTGAGCAGCACCTGAACCTCGCCGTTCGTTCGCACGCCAAGCAGGCCAAAGCCGAGGCGACGGCAGAGATTGCGGTATCTCACATCGCTCTCACGGCCCTTGCCACGGGTCGACATACATGCCGCAAGCCAGACCTCGTCGCTCGCCGCCATACGGTCGACCCCTTGGAGGACCAGCTCAAGGTTGAACGTCAGCTTCAGCTCGCAGATGACGACGATCGGTGGAGAGTCGGCACTCAGCGCCAGCAGATCGCAGCCGCCGATCTCGCCCTTGACCATAAATCCCAGGCCTTCCAGGAAGGCCTTGACCGGGCTGTAGAGTGACGTTTCGAGCATGGGCCTTTGTCGGCTGCGAATCATCCCGCCGATCGGCGGTTCAACGCGATGATCGCTCCTTGCCGTTGAACAGGAGGTAAACGACGGCCGAGCAAGTGGTCAGAGCCGTGCCATGGCCGCTTGCCAATTTGGTATGCTGGTATAATGTGTACCTGAGGTAGCATGCTCCACGTAGCTGCGCTGCGCTGGACATTCGGGCGCCCGAGACATCGTCCATGGCATCGTCATTCGAGCGGCGGCTCCCCTGCGTTTTCTAATCCGCCAACCGGCGGTAATGTGCATACAAGTCAATGGGATGACGATCGGCAGGGCCGTCGTTGGAATTCAGGAGTAACGGACACATGACAACGATTGCGCTGTTTGGTGCGGGCGGCAAAATGGGTTACCGTCTGTCGACCAACTTTCGCGGATCTCCCTATACGATACGCCATGTCGAGGTCAGCGACGCCGGCCGCGAGCGGCTTAAGTCGGGCCTCGGCATCGATGCCGTCAGCGCCGATGAGGCGCTTGATGGCGCCGATGTGGTGATCCTGGCGGTGCCGGACACGCACATCGGCAAGGTTGCGGCGAGTATCGAGAGCAAGCTTGCATCAGGCACGATGGTCGTCGTGCTCGACGCCGCAGCACCTTTCGCCGGGCATTTGCCGAAGCGGCCGGACCTGACCTATTTCGTCACCCACCCGTGCCATCCGCCGATCTTCAACGACGAGACCGACATGGCGGCCAAGAAGGATTATTTCGGCGGCGTCAAGGCCAAGCAGCACATGGTCAGCGCCTTGATGCAGGGACCGGAGGAGGATTTCGCCAAGGGTGAGGCGATCGCAAAGATCATCTGGGCGCCGGTCATGCGCTCGCATCGCGTCACGGTCGATCAGATGGCGCTGCTCGAGCCCGGCCTCTCGGAGACTGTCTGCGCCTCGCTGCTCGTCGTCATGAAAGAGGCCGTCGACGAGGTGGTGGCGCGCGGGGTCGATAAGCAGGCGGCGCTCGATTTCCTGCTTGGCCATATGAACGTGCTTGGCGCCGTCATCTTCGGCGAAACCAAAGGCGTGTTCTCCGACGCCTGCAACAAGGCGATAGAGTTCGGCAAGCCGGTGCTGATGCGCGACGACTGGAAGCGGGTGTTCGAGCCGGAGGAGATTGCCGCGAGCATTCAGCGCATCACGTGAGGGCAGCGACGCGTTCACCGGAACATGTCACCTGAAATTGTCATTGACTCATTATACCAGTTGGCTTAGCTGTTCGATGGATTGGGCCGTCAAGCTTCGCAGCAGGCTCAGGGGCTGGATGAGTGGAGGATAGGGGAAGCGGTCCGTCGGGGTGAAGTCGGCCAAGGCTTGTGAATCTGACGCGACCCGCCGCCTACGCCCGCTAACGAAATCGAATGCATATAGCCTTGCGACAAGGCACGGATTTTCAACGGGAGGAATACATGAAACTGACACGCAGAATGACGCTTGCGGCTTTTGCCGGCATGCTGGCGCTTGGCACCGCCGCCCCCGCCTATGCGGCGGATTTGATCGCCATCATCACGCCCTCGCATGACAATCCGTTCTTCAAGGCGGAAGCTGTCGGCGCGGAGGCCAAGGCCAAGGAACTCGGCTACGAGGCGTTGGTGCTCGTCCATGACGACGACGCCAACAAGCAGTCCGAATTGATCGACACGGCGATCGGCCGCGGCGCCAAGGCGATCATCCTCGACAATGCCGGCGCCGACGCCACCGTCGCCGCCGTGCAGAAGGCCAAGGACGCAGGCGTTCCTTCCTTCCTGATCGATCGCGAGATCAATGCCACCGGCGTTGCCGTCGCGCAGATCGTCTCCAACAATTATCAGGGCGCCCAGCTCGGCGCGCAGGAATTCGTCAAGCTGATGGGCGAAAAGGGTAATTTCGTCGAGCTCGTCGGCAAGGAATCCGACACCAATGCCGGCATCCGCTCCAAGGGTTACCACGACGTCATCGACGACTACCCGGACCTCAAGATGGTGGCGCAGCAGTCGGCCAACTGGAGCCAGACCGAGGCCTATTCAAAGATGGAATCGATCCTTCAGGCCAATCCCGATATCAAGGGCGTGATCTCCGGCAATGACACGATGGCGATGGGCGCTTATGCGGCACTTGCCGCTGCCGGCCGCAAGGACGTGATCGTCGTCGGCTTCGACGGGTCAAACGACGTGCGCGACTCGATCACCTCCGGCGGTATCAAGGCGACGGTCCTGCAGCCGGCCTTCGCGCAGGCGCAGATGGCGGTCGAGCAGGCAAACGACTTCATCAAGAACAAGAAGTCTCCCGCCGAAGAAAAGCAGCTGATGGACTGCGTCCTGGTCAATGGCGACAATGCCGCCAAGCTGGAGACATTCGCGCTCACAAACTGAGCCGATGTAACATCAAGCAGCAAGGGACGAGCCTCCGGTTCGTCCCTTGCTGCCATTTCGCCCTTGCTTCCATTTCTCAGGGTGCTCCTGACCGCCATGCCGAACGAGCCGACATGTTCAACACGCTGACCCGGCCGATCCTTGTCGCGCCGTTCCTTGCAGCCATAGTCAGCCTGACCGCCTGCAAGATCCTGCCGACGCCGTCAGCGGAAAACGGCGGCACTGGCTCCGCGTTCAATCCCGACAAGATGGTCGAGGACGTCTGGGCGGCGAAAGTGATACCCTATCTGCAGCAGAAGGCCGGGCCGTTTGCCGAGGTTCATGCCTTGGCCAAGACCGATCCCGCCGCCGCCGGCGCCAAATACGGCAACCCGAAAAAGCAGGCGAATTCGCCGTGGACCTTCGCCGTTCGGCTCGAGGGCAAGGTCGTTGCAGCCAATACACAGTCACGCGCGGCGACGATGGACGTCGATGCCGACGGCGACGGCAAGGCGGACGCGCGGGTGCAGATCGGACCCGCCATGCGCGGAACCGCGCTGCGCGACAGCCTCGACTTCATCCAGTTCAACGATTTCACCAACCAGATCGACTTCGCCCAGTTCGGCAAGGCTTTCAACGCCTATGCCGACAAGACCGTGCTTTCCAAGCTGCCGCGCGAGGCACTCGAGGGCCGCAGCGTCGAGGTACTCGGCGCCTATACGCCGGGCAGTGGCCAGGACCTGCCGCTGGTGACGCCGGCGGAGGCAAAGATCGGACCGAAGCCATGAGCGGCGATCAAGATGTCATCCTGAAGCTGGAGGATGTCTCGAAGGTCTATTCCGGCACCGTCGCGGTCAAGCGGGCGAATTTCGAGGTGCGCAAGGGCGCGGTCAACGTGCTGGTCGGCGAAAACGGAGCCGGCAAATCGACGCTGATGAAGATCATCGCCGGTGTCGAGCAGCCGACACTCGGGCGCATCCTGCTGGACGGCGAGGAGGTTTCCTTCTCGTCATCCGGGGACGCGGTGAATCGCGGCATCGGCATGGTTTTCCAGGAGCTGAACCTGTTCGGCAACCTGACTGTCGCCGAAAATATTTTCGCCACCCGCGAGATCACCAATCGTTTCCGCAAGATCGACCGCAAAGAGCAGGAGCGCCGCGCGGCGGAATTCCTTGAACGCCTGGAAGCCGGCATCCGGCCGGACATGCTGGTCGAGGATCTGCGCATCGGCCAGCAGCAGCTGGTCGAGATCGCCAAGGCGGTTTCGCTCGATGCGCGCATCCTGATCATGGACGAGCCGACGTCGGCGCTTAGCGCGGCGGAAGTCGAGGTCCTGTTCAAGGTGATTGCCGATCTCAAGGCGCGCGGCGTGGCAATCGTCTACATCTCGCACCGGCTCGAGGAACTGATCCGCATCGGCGACACCATCACCGTGCTGCGCGATGGGCGCATCACCGGCCAGGCGGAGATGAAAGACGTCGACACCCAGTGGATCGTGCGGCAGATGATCGGCTCGGACGCCAAGGACTTCGCCAAGGCCGACGGTCATGTGCCGGGCGAGGAAATATTCCGCGCCGAGGACATCTGCTTGCCGCGCGTCACCGGCGGGCTGGCGGTCGATCACGTCTCGCTATCGCTGCGCGCCGGCGAAATCCTCGGCATCTATGGCCTGATGGGCGCCGGACGCAGCGAGCTGTTCGATTGCATCATGGGCCGCCACGGCCATTCGACCGGCACGATATTCATTGCCGGCAAAAAAGTGCACGAGCGCGACACGACGCGGCGCATCCGGCGCGGTCTGGCGCTGATCCCTGAAGACCGCCAGCGCGAAGGGCTGGTGTCGATCCTCTCCGTCGCCAGCAATCTCACGCTGGCCAGCCTGTCGCGTTTCGTGCGCCTGTTCCACATTCGCGGTGCCGCCGAACGACAGGCGGTGACCCAGACGGTGCGCGAACTGGCTATCAAGGTCGCCGATCCGGCGCAGGAAGTCTCGTCGCTATCGGGGGGCAACCAGCAGAAGGTGGTGATCGGCAAGGCGCTGCTCACCGGACCGAAGGTGCTGCTGATGGACGAGCCGAGCCGCGGCATCGACGTCGGCGCCAAGGCCGACGTGTTCCGCACCATGCGCAAGCTGTCGCGCGACGGCCTGGGGATCCTGTTTGCCACCTCGGATCTCGATGAGGTGATGGCGTTGTCCGACCGCATCGCAGTGATGAGCAATGGAAAACTGACCGGCATGTTCGACCGCGCAGAGGCGACGGAGGCCGCGCTCGTCGCTGCTTCAGCCCTCGGCCACGGACCGGTCCCGCACGGAGAGCAAGGCGCATGACTGACATTCCAGCCAAGGCGGCGGTCACCTCGATGTCGAGCGGCTCGGTCCTGCTGATGCTGATGAAGGCGAGGACGTTCATCGCGCTGATCGCCGTGCTGTTATTCTTCTCGATAGCTGCCCCCAATTTCCTATCGGCCGCCAATCTTATCCTGATGTCGAAGCACGTGGCGCTGAACGCATTCCTTGCAATGGGCATGACCTTCGTCATCATCACCGGCGGCATCGACCTGTCGGTCGGCTCGATCGTCGGCCTGTGCGGCATGGTGGCCGGCTATCTCGTGCTCAACGGCATCGACCTGCAGGTCGGCTACACCATCTATTTCAACGTCTTCGAGATCGCACTGATCACGCTTGCCGTCGGCATATTGATCGGCGCCGTCAACGGCTTGCTGATCACCAGGCTTAACGTTGCGCCGTTCATCGCCACGCTCGGCGTGCTCTATGTCGCGCGCGGCCTGGCGCTGCTGTCGTCGGACGGCCGTACCTTCCCCAATCTCGTCGGCAAGCCGGAGCTTGGTACCACCGGGTTCGGCTTCCTCGGCGCCGGCCGGTTGCTCGGCCTGCCGGTCGCGCTGTGGATTTTGCTCGTCGTTGCGCTAGGGGCGGCCTATCTCGCCAAATATACCCCGCTCGGCCGCCACATCTTCGCCGTCGGCGGCAATGAGCGGGCGGCACGGATTTCAGGCGTCCGCGTCAACATGGTGAAGATGTTCGTCTACATGTTCTCCGGCTTCTGCGCGGCGATCGTCGGGCTGATCATCTCGTCCGAACTGATGGCCTCGCATCCCGCGACTGGAGAGAGCTTCGAGTTGAATGCCATTGCCGCGGCAGTGCTCGGCGGCACCTCGATGTCGGGCGGACGTGGTACGATCGGCGGTACCATTGTCGGCGCCTTCGTCATCGGCATCCTTTCGGACGGGCTGGTGATGATGGGGGTGAGCTCGTTCTGGCAGATGGTGATCAAGGGCCTCGTCATCATCGTCGCCGTCGTCGTCGACCAGGCACAGCGCCGATTGCAGAGCCGGGTGACGCTGATGCAGATGGCAAAGGCCGGCTGATATGGCGGAACTGCGAGGAGCGCTGATCGGCTGCGGCTTCTTTGCCGTCAACCAGATGCATGCCTGGCGTGACGTCGAGGGTGCCTCGATCGCCGCCATCTGCGACCGCGATCCGGAGCGGCTGCGGATCGTCGGCGACCAGTTCGGGATTGCGCGGCGCTATACGGACGCGTCAGCGCTGTTTGCCGGCGAAAGGCTGGATTTCGTCGACATCGCCACCACCGCACCAAGCCACAGAATGCTCGTCGAGATGGCGGCGCAGCACGGCGTTCCGGCAATCTGCCAAAAACCGTTTGCGCCGACGCTTGCCGACGCCCAGGCGATGGTGACGGCCTGCGCCGACGCCGGCGTGCCGCTGATGGTGCATGAGAATTTTCGCTGGCAGTCGCCGATCCAGGCAGTGCGTACCGTGCTCGACAGCGGCGAAATCGGCGCTCCCTTCTTCGGACGGATCTCGTTCCGCTCTGCTTATGACGTGTTTTCCGGCCAGCCTTATCTGGCGACGGGAAAGCGCTTCATCATCGAGGATCTCGGGATCCACATCCTCGACGTCGCCCGCATTCTTCTGGGCGACGTCTCGACCGTCACCGCGCGAACGGCGCGCGTCAACCCTGCCATTGCCGGCGAGGACGTTGCGACGATGCTGATGGACCACATGGGCGGCGCCACTTCCGTGGTCGACTGCAGCTACGCCAGCAAGCTCGCTACCGAGCCGTTCCCCGAGACGCTGATCGAGATCGATGGCAGCGACGGCACGATCCGGCTGGCGCAGGGCTACCGGCTCACCGTCACCAGAAGAAGCGGTACAGTCGTCAGCGATGTCTCACCACCGCTGCTGGCCTGGGCATCGCGGCCGTGGCACAACATCCAGGAAAGCGTCGTCGCCATTCAAAAGCATTGGGTCGATTGCCTGACCAACGGAACCGAGCCCGCGACCTCGGGCGCGGACAACCTCAAGACATTGGCGCTGGTCGAGGCAGCGTACGCCGGCGCCGCAAGCCGGGAGCCGGTGCAGCTCGACACCTTGCTGAAATGACAGCCGACGCCTTCCTCCTCTACGGCACACGTGCCGTTGAAGCCGAGCCGGTCAGGCTGCGCGCCGGCGCGCTGACGGCGGACTTCGTCAACGGCAATCTGCGCACCATCCGCCACGGCGACACCGAAGTGCTGCGCGCCATCGCCTACATCGTCAGGGATCGCGACTGGGGCACTTACGAGCCGACGCTCACCGATTTGGAAATCGACCAGGGCGATGACGCTTTCTCCGTCAGCTATTCGGCAGGTTGTTTCGGGCCAGAGGGAAGCCGGCTCGACTTCCGTGCGACCATCAAGGGCGCCGCCGATGGCCGACTGGTCTTCGACGTGAGCGCTCGTCCCGACAGCGATTTCCAAACCAATCGCTGTGGTTTCTGCATCCTGCATCCGATCGCCGGCCTGACCGGCAGCCCGGTCACGGTCGAGCATACCGATGGCAGCGTGGTCGCGACCAGGCTTCCAGAGCTGATCGATCCCTGGCAGCCGTTCAAGGATCTGCGGGCGATCACCCATCAGGTCCGGCCCGGCGTCACCGCCGAATGCCGGATGGAAGGCGATACTTTCGAGATGGAGGACCAGCGCAACTGGTCGGATGCCTCCTACAAGACCTATGTCCGGCCGCTCGCGCTGCCATGGCCATACGTGCTGCCGGCCGGCGAGACCTTCCGTCAAACCGTCAGCTTGCGGGTAGCGGGTCGCGGGAAAGTGCCGGCCGCCGTGGCAAGCGCCGAACCGATTCGTGTCAGGCTCGGCCAAGCCGGACCGGTGCTGCCGAATGTTGGCGTCATCATCTACCCTGATCAGGTTGAGGCGGCGCTGGGCAAGCTGCCGATGCTGTCCGAGCTTGGCCCGCAGCAATTGATATTCCACTATGACCCGACGCGCGGCCACGGGCTTGCCGCCTTGCGGTCCTACGCCCGGCTCGCCGCCGCCTATCCGGTCCGGACAACGCTCGAATGTGTCATTGCCGGCGACGGCGATCTCGACGCCGAGCTTTCAGGCGTCGCCGACAGGGTGCGCCAGGCCGGACTCAAGCTTTCGGCCATTGCCGTCTCGCCCTCGATCGACCGGCAGTCGACGCCACCGGGCAGCGCGTGGCCGCAATGCCCGCCGCTCCAAGACGTCTATTCTGCCGCCCGCCGCGCCTTCCCCGATATCCGCCTCGGCGGCGGCATGTTCAGCTATTTCACTGAGTTGAACCGCAAGCGCGTCCCGGCCGGTCAGCTCGATTTCGTCACGCATTGCACCTGCCCGATCGTGCACGCCGCCGACGATCTCAGCGTCATGCAATCGCTGGAAGCACTGCCTTTCATCACGGCGTCAGTTAGGACGATCTTCGGAACAATACCTTATCGGATCGGGCCGTCGACCATTGCCATGCGCCAGAACCCTTATGGCGGCGCGACCAAGGCCAATCCCGACAATCAGCGCATCGCCATGGCCGACCGCGACCCTCGCCACGCCGGGCTATTCGGGGCCGCATGGACGATCGGCTATGCCGCACGCGTTGCGCCGGCCGGGCTCGAAATGCTGACGCTCTGCAGCTTCACCGGACAATTCGGCGTACTGGCCTCGTCGGGCGAGCCTGTCGAAGAAGGTGCAACGCGGCTGATTTTCCACGCGGTGAAAGGACTTTGCGATCTGGCCGGCCATGCGCATGTGGCGGCGACAACGACCGATGAGACGCGGGTGCTGGCACTGGCCGGCCGCTCCCAGACCGGCAAGATCATCGTCTGGCTGGCGAACCTTACCCCGGACGATTTTCCGGTCGACCTTTCTGGGCTCGGCTCAGATCAGGGTCCTCTGAAGATTTGGGATGGACGAACGTCACGCCAGATCCAGCGAAACGCGTCGGACCGAGACCGTCTTGTGATGACGCCCTACGCAATCGTCCGGATCGGCTGAAGTCATTTGCCGAGATTCATGGATAGCCGCACCTCGGCAGCCGTTGCCCGTAGCCGCAGCACTTCCGATGCCGACTTGTCACCGGATTTGCTTTCGAAACTCGCCTGGTGCCATTCCAGTTGTCTTGGAAAAAAGACGGCTGAACGAGGCGGCGTCCTGATATCCCACCCGATAGCAAATTTCTGAAACGCTCAGTTTCGTTTCCTCAAGCATGGATTTTGCCAACTCCAGCCGCCTTTCCTGGATCCATTTTCCCGGCGTTGTCTGGAGTTCGTCGAAAAATCTGCGAGACAGGGTTCGCGAAGACATGCCCAATTCGGTTGCCAGAAATTTCAGATCGATTTTCGCCATCTTGACTTTCGAGAGCTCGCGCAGCTTGTTCTCGAATGGGCTGGCCTCGTTCGAAATTTCGTCGAGAGAAAATTCGTAGGGACTCTGGAATGTGCGCGGCGGCGGGAGAACCAGAAGTTTTCGAATGATCCGCTCCTCCTTCGAGAAGCCGAGATCAATCAGCAAAGCCCTGGCGAGTTCGAGTCCGGAAAACCCACCTCCGCATGTGTAGAGGCGGTCCTGGCGAATGAGCAAGCGGGAAGCGTCCCATCGCACTTGCGGAAACCGGCGGCTTGCCTCGGCTTTCAGCCACCAGGATATCGTCGCGCGTTTACCGTCCAATAATCCCGAATTGGCGAGCAGATAACACGCGCCGCAATGTGCTGCAATGATTGCGTCCTGCTGTTGCGCGAGCGCGATCAGCGGTTTTGAATGTTCACTCTCCTCGTCGAGCGAGCGCAGAAGCTCGGGAATCTCGACACCCGGCATCGCAATGAGAATCAGGACATCCATTTTCCGGGATGGTTGAGCCTTTGTCGGGAAGAAAATTCCGGTGCTTGATGCCGACGGCGCGCCCCTTGAAACGAACTCACAGGAGAGAACCTGTGAACGGCAGACGTCATTCACAAGCTGAAACATTTCCACGAGCGTCGAGACGACGGCCGAATAGAAATTCGACGGCAGCCAGATCACGACGTGGAGGCTCCTGTCAGCCATTGCGGTTCTCCCGGTGTCGTTCCCGTAGAGTGGCAAGTCTAGCATAGTCTTTGTCAAAATTGCCAATTCCAGAACAAGCGCGGCGCCTCCAGGATGGCCGCATGCGGGCTGCCGACGAAGCGGCCTGTGGAAATCCATGGCTGGGAAGATGCAAATGCTGAAATCGCTGAATGAAAACAACGCGGCACATATACCGGATTCAGAGCGTATCATAAAACCGCAGCGCTGGTCCGGGCCCAGACTGGCGCTCCTGGCGTTCGCGCAGTTCATCATCGCCATCGATTACAACATCGTCTATGTCGCCTTGCCAGATATTGGCCGTGATGTCGGCTTTACGGTCCAGTCGCTGCAATGGGTCGTAAGCGCCTACGCGGTGGCTTTTGGTGGTTTCCTGTTGCTCGGCGGCCGCGCAGCCGACCGGCTCGGGCCACGGCGCATGTTCATCCTGGCGCTGGTGATCTATGGCGTTTCCTCATTGGCCGGCGGATTTTCTCCCGATGCCCTAACGCTGGTGGCTGCCCGGGCGGTGCAAGGCCTGGGCGGAGCGCTGCTGTTTCCAGCAACCATGGCGTTGATCAATACAAGTTTCGCGGAAGGCAGCGAACGCAACCGGGCGCTTGCTGTCTGGGGCGCGACGGGAAGCGGCGGCCTGGCAGCCGGCGCGATCATCGGCGGCGTCCTCACCAACAACTGGGGTTGGCAGGCGGTCTTCTTCTTCACCGTTCCGCTGGCCCTGTGTGCCGCGCTTATCGCTGCGCCAATTCTGCTGGCGCCAGATCCCGCGAGAACCAGCAGCCGCAGTTTTGATCTTCCGGGTGCGCTGGTCGTCACAGCAGCGGCGACCTTGTTGGTGTTCGGTCTAGCCAGTGGTCCCGAGGTGGGTTGGCAGACAGTTCGGGCCGCCGGATCACTGTCGATCGGGGCGCTGCTGCTTTGCGCCTTCGTTCTCATCGAGAGCCGCGTGCTTGATCCGCTCGCGCCACTGCGGTTGTTTGCCAATCGCAGCCTCGTCGCAGCCATGGCGGTGAGCTTCTTTCACCACATGGCGCTGAGTTCCGGTTACTACCTTCTTACGACGTATTTCCAAAATGTGCTCGGTTACAACGCGCTCGCCGCCGGCCTGGCATTCGTGCCGCTAGGGATACTTGCAATGATCGGCGGAGGGAAGACCGCGGCGCTGCTGCTCAACAATTGGGGGACGCGTGCGACGATGTTCGCCGGCATGGTCATATATGGGATCGGGCTGGCAGCGATCGCTTTTGCGATGTCGCCGGGCGGTTCGTATTGGACGGTGCTGCCCGGTATCGTCATCTATGGTTTCGGCGGCGGCATTGCCTTTACGACGCTCTTCGCCGCTGCCGCTTCCGGAGTGGCTCCCCATGAACAGGGTGTCGCGTCGGCGCTGGCGTCGACCTCCCTGCAGATCGGCGCGGCATTGGGTCTCGCCGCCATTCTTGCCGTGGCCAATGCCCGTTTAGGCGGGCAGGCCGGCGTCGCATCGGATGTCGTCAACGGGTTGCGCGTTGCCGGTTGGTTCGCCGCGGCGGCGGCTCTCCTCGGTGCGGCTCTTGCCCTAACGCTGAGGCAGCGGAATACGGTGTCGCCTCGCGATGTTGCCGCTTGCCCCGAAGCTGCATCCTGATCTGTGGTCAGTCAGAAGGCCGAGAGCAAGGTCGCGGCCGCTACGCCGGTCGGGACCTTGCTCTTGATTTTCAGCTGCCGGAGTTCATCACGTAAAGCGCACGCGAGCGTTCGAGGTGCTTGATCATCGCCTTCTCGGCGCCATCCGCATCCTTGGCTTCGATGCGTCCGATGATCTCTTCGTGCTCGGTCAGCGTGAACTTTTCCTTGCCGGTCCAGATCAGCATTTCGGTGTGGTATTCCTTTAGCCAGCCAAGCATTGCCTCGCTGACGGCGACATAGATCGGGTTGCCGGATATTGCCGCTATCTGGGTATGGAATTTCATGTCGGCGGATATGAAGGCTTCCGAGTCGCCACGATGGCTGCGCTGCTCGGCAACCGTTGCCCGCAGCTGCTGCACGTCCTCGGCGGTGGCCTTCTCCGCGGCTTCCCTGACCATGCCGCGCTCGAAGAAGATACGCGCGTTCTTGAGGTGCTCGAGCGTGTCCTTCGATGACGACAGGATGATCTTGGCTGCGCCATCGACCTGCTTGATGATCGACTTGGCGGTGAGCTGCAGCACCTTGGCACGCTCACCATGCGAGATCGCGACCAGCCCCATATTGCTCAACGCCTGCATCGCCTCGCGGATCGCCGGCCTGCCGACCTCGAAGCGCTCCATCAATTCGCGCTCCGATGGCATGTCGTCACCCGGCAGCAATTCGCCGCTGGTGATCAGGCGCTTCAGTCTCAAGAATACTTCGTCGGAAAGCTTGCGCCGGACGATCGGCTCCGAACGGTTCATCGTCGCGAATCACTCCTTTGACCGACCTATACCTAGCATTTCCGCCGTGAATTCCGGAACGCCTGTTGCCGGCTCGCCCTTACTTGCCAAGCTGGATAGGGCTTGCAATGCTTATGTACTCATTATACCAGATTTCGAGGGCCAAGGAACCTTTTTCGAACCACCCGGCAGGCCGCGCGAATATGATTATTCTCACCTATCGCATCGAAACGCCTGGCAATGTCGAGGCGCTGGCGGCCAAGATCGCAAGCGACCAGTCGACCGGAACCTTCGTCGCGCTGGCCGGCGAGACCGAAGAGCTCAAGGCCAGGGTCGCAGCGCGGGTCCTGGCGATACGGCATCTGCAGGATGCGGATCGGCCGTCTCTTCCCGAAACCGGCCCGGAAGCCGGCTCCGAAGCAAGCAATGGCCCGGTCAAGCGCGCCGACGTCGACATCGCCTTTCCGCTGGACGCCATCGGCACCGACCTGTCGGCGCTGATGACCATCGCCATCGGTGGCACCTTTTCGATCAAGGGCCTGTCCGGCATCCGGGTTGTAGACATGAGGCTACCCGAGGAATACCGGGGCGCGCATCCGGGCCCGCAATTCGGCGTCACGGGCAGCCGCAGGCTGACCGGTGTCGCGGATCGTCCGATCATCGGGACCATCGTCAAGCCGGCGCTGGGGCTCCGTCCGCACGAGACGGCCGCAATGGTGCAAGAGCTCATTGCCGCCGGCGTCGATTTCATCAAGGATGACGAGAAGCTGATGAGCCCGGCCTATTCCCCGCTGTCGGAGCGGGTGAGGGCAATCATGCCACTGATCCTCGACCACGAGCAGAAGACCGGCAAGAAAGTTATGTATGCCTTCGGCATCTCACATGCCGATCCCGACGAGATGATGCGAAACCACGACCTGGTAGCAAACGCCGGAGGCAATTGCGCCGTGGTCAACATCAATTCGATTGGTTTCGGCGGTATGGCTTACCTCCGAAAACGCTCCAGCCTGGTGCTCCATGCCCACCGCAATGGCTGGGACATTCTCACCCGTCATCCCGGCCTCGGTATGGATTTCAAGGTCTGGCAGCAGTTCTGGCGGCTGCTCGGCGTCGACCAGTTCCAGATCAACGGCATCGCCTCGAAATACTGGGAACCCGACTGGTCCTTCGTAGAATCCTTCAAGGCGGTGACCACGCCGATCTTTTCGCCGGCCGATTGCGCATTGCCGGTCGCCGGCTCCGGTCAGTGGGGCGGGCAGGCGCCTGAAACCTTCCAGCGAACCGGCCGGACGGTCGATCTTCTCTATCTCTGCGGCGGTGGCATCGTCAGCCACCCGGACGGGCCGGGCGCCGGCGTGCGCGCCGTGCAGCAGGCCTGGCAGGCGGCGGTCCAAGACATTCCGTTGGCGGATTATGCCTTGAGCCATGTCGAGCTGGCGCGATCGATCGAGAAGTTCGGCGGCGAGGCGGCTTGACGCCATGCAAAACCTGCTTCTGAGTTATTATGGCGACGACCTTACCGGCTCGACCGACGTCATGGAGGCGCTCGAGCTCGGCGGCGTGCCGACCGTCCTGTTCATGCGCCAGCCGGACGAGGCGCTGCTTTCGCAGTTCGCGCATTGCCGCGCCCTCGGGCTTGCCGGCACCAGCCGCAGCGAGACGCCGCAGTGGATGGACACGCATCTGCGAGATGCCTTCGCCTGGCTGAAGACCGTCAACGCCGAGATCTGCCACTACAAGGTCTGCTCGACCTTCGATTCCAGCCCGGCGATCGGCAGCATCGGCCGGGCGATCGAGATCGGCCGCTCGGTTTTCCGGCAAGGCGGCGTGCCGCTGGTGGTCGGCGCGCCGCAGCTGAAGCGCTACACCGCCTTCGGTCATCTGTTCGCTGCCTATCGCGAAAAATATTTCCGCATAGACCGCCATCCGGTGATGAGCCGCCATCCGATAACGCCGATGGACGAATCCGACCTGCTGATCCATCTGTCGCGCCAGACAGACCTCAGCTCGGGCCTGGTCGACCTGGCGACGCTGCAGTCTGCGTCGCGGTCGGAAGCATTCGACCGGCTTGTGGAGGATGGCAGAGGTATCGTGCTTGTCGATGTCGACAGCCTGGAAACCCAGGCGCTTGCCGGCAAGGAGATTTGGCGCGCTCGCAAGCCGGGCGGTTATTTCGTCGTCGGCTCTTCGGGCATTGAATATGCCTTGTTGGTCGAATGGGCATCGAACCGGATCGTGGATGCCAAACCTGCCTTTTCGCCGCCGGGCGCTGCCGACAGGATCGCCGTGGTCTCGGGGAGCTGCTCGCCGACGACGGAACGACAGATCCGGCATGCTCTGGCCGACGGCTTCGACGGGATCGAGCTCGACCCGGTCGAACTGGTTTCCGAGACGTCGAACGACGCTATTGCGCGCGCGGTTGCAACCGGGCGCTCCACCCTACAGGCTGGGCGCAGCGTCATCCTCTACACCGCGCTCGGACCTGCGGCCGACCGCGGTACTGAAATCGATCTCCGGGAAGGCGCCCGCCATAAGCTCGGCCGTGGCCTTGGCGAGGTTCTCCGCGAACTGACGCTTCAAGAGCAGCTGCTGCGCGTGGTCATCGCCGGCGGCGACACGTCGAGCCATGCACTTGGCCAGATGAGCGTCGACGCGCTGACTGTGCGAATGCCGCTGCCCGTATCGCCGGGCTCGCCGCTTTGTGTGGCGCATTCAAGCGTTAAGGCGATCGATGGGCTGGAAATTGCCCTCAAGGGCGGGCAGGTCGGAACCGACCGCTATTTCTCCGCTATTCGCGATGGCGTCGGCGGTTGAGAGCGGGGAATATCGGGTCAAATCGTGATGCTCAATCGAGATCTAAGGTAATAATTAGCCGGCAAACCAGAAACTTAAGGCGTTCAGGTCGGCGGCGATGCCACTCATCCCGCTATCTGCCCATTGCCCTGCTTGGACGATACCGACGGGCATAGGCGACACAGGCGTCTACCGTGCTGACACAGAGCGCATCGCGGTTGTTCGGCAGGTTGTTGTCGCCGGCGTAGGCAACCTCGGCAACATGACCGTCAACCATTCGAATTTGTGTGTTGCAATAGCCGCCGGGGGCGACGTTGACGGAACCTCCGAGCGCCGGGACGGGGCCAATGGCCACCGTCGGAACGGCAATGTTGAGATTGCCGCGTTGAACGACGCGCTGATAGGTCCAGATCTGACCGGATTTGCCGACATCGGCAGTGGCGGTCGGAAAGCCGGCGCACATTCGAACGTCCGCCTCGCTAAGGCCGACCATCTCCCTGCGGGCTGCCGCCGCCGTGGCGTCCTCCTTTGCAGTGCTCGACGTGTCGTCAGGCATGACGCAGGATGACAGGATGGCGGCGCTTGCCGATAGAAGGAGAAGGGCAAGCTTTTGGGTGTGGAAAGATGTCATACCAACTTCGGATTGCGCGGGAGGCCCGAGTGCCAACCTAGGAAGTGGGCCAATCGAGTCAACCGGCAGAAAATTCACGAAGTCGTTTGGTCCGCCATTCCGCCGCACGTATCTGCTGCAAGAAGTTGAGGCTGCCGCCGTGACCGTAGCGCCCTATCTTCCGCGGGGGCATCGGATTTCCAAACCCGACCCCTTCTTGTCAGATGTACTGGCGCACGGTGCTGTGACTTTGGTTCGGCCGACGGTGTGCTAGTTTCCAGCCAATTGGTCCGGAGACGTCATGCCTATCAAGCTGCAAGAAATCGCCCTCGCTCTTCTGCTGTTGGTTGCCGGAGTTGGGGTCGGTCACGCGGAGACGGCCCAGCGGCCGCCGCCCACAGGCGGGGTTCTCTCGCTCCTGCCACCGCCGCAGATTTCCGATCATTCGATCGTCATTGCCGGACGCACGCTCGATTACGAGGCCAAGGCCGGCACGCTGTCATTACCGTCCGGCAAAGGCGATATCACCGCCGAGATTTTCTATGTCGCCTATGCACTGCATTCCGGGAAAGAAACGGGACCGGATCCGCGCCGCCCGATCACCTTCGTGTTCAATGGCGGTCCGGGAGCAGCTTCCGCCTATCTTCATCTCGGCGCGCTCGGTCCGCGGGTCCTGGCGACGGCGGCCGATGGAAGTTTCCTGCCGCCGCCGCAGAGGCTGTTCGACAACCCCGACACCTGGCTCGACATGACCGACTTGGTCTTTGTGGACCCTGTCGGAACCGGTTACAGCCGTGAAGCGCCCGGCACGGAAGCACACAGCTTCTGGGGCGTCAGCCAGGACGCCGCGTCGATAGGCGCGTTTATCCGGCTCTATCTGGCGCAGACCAACCGTACGGCATCGCCTGTCTTCCTGGCTGGCGAAAGCTATGGCGGCTTTCGAGCAGCATTGCTCGCCAGGAAGCTTCAGGAAGACATCGGCATCAGCCCGAGCGGCGTCGTGCTGATTTCGCCGGCGCTCGAATTCACGCTGGTGCGCCCGGACGAGTTCCAGCCGCTCCACTGGGCGCTCGAACTGCCGTCGCTGGCGGCAGTGCGCCTGCATAGCGAAGGCGTTTCCGGCCCTGCTCTGCAGGAGCGGCTGGCGGAAGTCGAACGCTATGCGCTCGGCGATTATCTGGCCGCGCTGGCCGGTGGGCTGGAGCAGGGTGGACGCCTGGCGAGCCAGCGTGTCGCCGCAATCACCGGTCTGCCGCTCGATCTCGTCCAGCGGCACTTTGCACGCATTCCCATAGGGCTGTTCGCCAAGGAGTTTGCACGGGCAAAGGGCAATGTTCTCAGCGCCTATGACGGCAACATCGCGACAGCGGACGTGGCGCCAGAGAGCCTGGGAGTCGAGGGTCCCGATCCGGTGCTCGACCGAAGCGTGCCGGCGCTCACCTCCGCTTTCGTCGGCTATGTGCGTGATGAATTGAACTTCCGTACGGATATCAGCTATCGGCTTCTCAACCGTGAAGTCAGCGGCAACTGGGACTATGGGACGAGCGCGACGCGTCAGGGCTATGCGGGTGTCATGGACGACCTTCAGCAGGCGCGCACGCTGAATCCCAGCCTCGGCGTACTGATCGTCAACGGCTACAGCGACCTGGTGACGCCGTACATGGGCTCGCGCTACCTGCTTGGTCAACTTCCTTCGCTTGCCGGTGCAAAGCCCATTCGCACCGAGGTGCTGGAGGGGGGGCACATGATGTATCTGAGGCCGGATGGACGGGCGGCACTGAAGGAGGCCGCGTCCGAGCTTTACCGAACGACGCAATGAGACGGTTTGCGCAAAAAAGCGCCGGATGCGCTGTTCGCCCTCTCATCAGGCCCTAGTTCCATCGCGATTGATCGGTTACACACCTAGGATGGCGTCTTTTAGCGACGTTCGACAGCGGATTAGCCGGCTCTCCAGAATCGCGCCACTGGTGCGGCGTGCTGCCGAGCGGGCCATTCGGAATACCAGGCCACACAGGCTGACAAGCCTTGTCGACCGCTGGAATGCGCTGTCGCTGGCAACGCAGTTCCTGCTCGCGGGCGGTCTATTCTCCCTGTCGGCGATGGTGGTGGTGGGGATTTCCGTCACGAACCATATCGAAACCGTGGTCACGCAGAATTCGGCTTCCGCTACGGCTCTTTACGTGGATAGCGTTATTGCGCCGCTGCTTCCGGATATGCGCAAGAGCGAAGTCCTCGACGAGAGCGTCGCCCACGCGCTCGATGAAACGCTGGGACAAGGGGCACTCGGCACAAGGCTCGAATCCTTCAAGCTCTGGCGTCGCGACGGAACCATCCTGTATTCGACCGACAAGACATTGATCGGCAAGCGCTTTGAACCCGGCGACAATCTTCGGGCGGCATTCGCAGGCCAAATGGTTTCGGAGTTCGACAAGCTCGACGATCCGGACAGCGAGGCCGAAAGAGCCAGCGGCTTGCATCTCCTCGAGATCTACAATCCGGTGCTGCAGCCATGGTCGGGGGAAGTGGTGGCCGTTTCGGAATTCTACGAGGTCGCCACTGATTTTGAAAGAAACCTGCATCAGGCACTCATTCGAACCTGGCTGGACGTTGCCGCCGTCACGGCGGCCTTCTTTCTCGGGCTGTCGGCAATCGTGTTCCGTGGCAGCCGCACGATCAGTTCGCAGAGCCGCTCGTTGAAGCAGCGCATTGCCGAGCTTTCCGATCTGCTTGCTCAAAACAGACTGTTGAGGCTGCGGGTCCAGCGTGCCTCGCAGCGTGCCACCGCACTTAACGAACGCTATCTCAGGCGCATCGGTGCGGACTTGCACGATGGCCCCGCGCAATTGGTCGCTCTCGCGGCGCTGGGGATCGACAGCCCCGTCATTGCCGATCCCGCTACGCCGCAATCGAAGCGTGCACAGGAATTGCTGGCCATCAAAGCACATCTGGACGATGCCATGCGCGAGATCAGGAGCATCAGCAAGGGCCTTGTCCTGCCGCATATCGAGCATGCCGAGCTGGGTGAAATTCTCCAGCTAGCCGTACAGGCGCACGAAGAACGAACCGGCGTCAAAGTGAGATTATCGATGACCGGCGGCCATACCCCGTTGTCGCCGGCGGCCAAGATCTGCATCTTCCGCTTCGTCCAGGAGGCGCTGAACAATGGATTCCGTCATGCCGGAGGTGAAGGTCAGTCGGTGGAGAAACATTTCGACGGCGAGCGCGTTTGTATCGAAGTGGCCGACGCCGGCGCGGGTTTTGACCCGCGAATCGTGCGTCCCGAGAGACTGGGACTCGTTGGGCTGCGCGAGCGGGTTGAAAGCCTCGGGGGCCAGTTTACCGTGACTTCCTCACAGAGTGGCACAGTCGTAAGAATGGCCCTCAACATCGTTGAAATGGGGCAGACATGACAGTAGCCATCAAGCTCGCCATCGTCGACGACCACCCGCTGTTCAGGGAAGGCGTTGTGCGCACGCTCGATCAGATCGGCGGGTTCGAGATCGTCGGTGAAGGAAGCAGCAGAGACGATGCCCTGCGGATAATCGAAGACCAGCGGCCCGACATTCTGCTGATGGACATCTCGGTTCCTGGAGGTGGCCTTGGCGTGATCGGACCGGCCCTTGAGCGGCATCCGGCACTGAAAATTGTGATGCTGACCGTTTCGGAAGAAAACCAGCACGTGATGACCGCGTTGCAGAGCGGGGCAAGGGGCTATGTACTGAAGGGGGTCGGGTCGAGGACGTTGGCTGCGATCCTGCGCACGGTAGCGTCGGGCGAACGATATGTCTGTCCACAATTGTCGGCGCGCCTGTTGGCGGATCTGTCTGCTCAATCAAAAGAGCCGGCGAAAGCTGACGGACTTGCCGATCTCACCAGCCGCGAAAGGGAGATCCTGACGCTGGTTGCCGGGGGACTGAGCAACAAGCGGATCGGGCTTCGACTGAACCTGCACGAGAAGACGATAAAGCACCACATGACGCGAATCCTAGCCAAGCTCAACGTAAGCAACAGGACCGAAGCCGCGATGACCTTGCGCGATGCGACTGAGCGCCAGCATCCGACTGTTCGCGATCATGCTTGAGCCGAAATTGCCGCACGGCGCGGCGATGTGAACTGAGCCTCAGTTGATCATTTCAAGCAATCTGTCCCGATCGGAACGCGTCGCCAGGCGCCGAATGATGGTGCGACCCTTGGCATCCCGCATTTCATATTGGCCGCTATCAATGCGCTCGCTGAGGCCGTTCGAATGCACCACGCCAATGCTCGGCCCACTTACCTCGACCCGGTCCCCCGTGATGGCATTGATAAAGAGTCTTGGCCTGCTGTCCGGGTTTACCGCAGGGACGGGATCAGGGAGATTGTCGTCCTGCGACTTTGCTTTGCCCTTGCCGGCACCGGCGTTCGAGTTCGAATTGCCGGAGTTTCCACCCGAATTGCCCGAATTGCCGTTCCCATTCCCGTTCCCGCCCCCGTTCCCGCCATTGCCGTTGCCGCCGTCTTTGGCCCAGGCAGCCTGCAGGCCGAGCGTCGGCGACGGTCCATCGAACACGACGCGATAGGGGCTCACGACGAGAACGAAGGTCAAGACGACTACAGAAATGCCGACACGACGTCCTCGTGAAGATCCGGTCCTTCGTCTCCGGGTCGTCATCAATGAACTTGCCAGTCGCATGTCGGAAATCCCTTTAATCATACGGACCTGTCGTGCTGCCTCCTGTTCGAGTTCGTTTGATGCTTAAAACAACGGTTTGTATCCGGTAAGGTCAAGACCCACCAGTCCCACGATGGTAACTGGTGGGTCTCGCTAGCGCAGGAAGGGACTATTTACTGCGCAAGTCTTTTGCCTTCCCTTGGTTGCGTCTCTCTGCGGTAGCGCCGACTTCCACCGTCAGCCAACAATAAATCCAATGGCCGCGACCCCGAAACACAGGCCAAATAACGGAAAAAGCAGCCAACGTGCCTGGTGAATGCTCGGGTCCATGGCGGCCTCCTGTAACAGTCGGCATCGCAACGGGGCTCCTCGGAACTCAGTTCCTGAAACTCTCGCATTTCGGGCTTTTGCGATAGCAGCCTCGGACCAAAGTTTGGCTGCGCGGGTCCTTGGTCGATAGGCCTACAGACTGAAGTCCCTATCCCAGGAGCCGCCCTGCATTCGGCGACCTTTGTGTCCAACTGGCAGTTGCGATCCACCGCCCCCTTCGAATGCTTTGCGTTTCTGGCTCTATGGCAGCAACGCCGTTGGTCTACTGCCGCATCGTTGAAACGGCACCAATACAGACCCATATGCGAATTGCGTCGGATGTCTCCTCCCATTGCGTCCGGCGCGTTCCCCTCTGGAGGTTGTAGACCTTCACACTTGGCCGGGCTTAACAGTCCGGCCTTTCTTTTGGCATTTGCGCAATCCGCCTGACTGCCCTAACTTGCGAGACATCGGTAAAAATCGATTTGCAAATGCATTCACATGCTCATAACCTACCAAACCATGAGCACGATTTCCAAAGTTGCTACGCGAGCGGGCGTGTCGCGCACGACCGTGTCGCATGTCATCAACCATGCGGACCGGGTATCGAAATCGCTGCGTGAACGTGTACAAGCGGCGATCGACGAACTCGGCTACACGCCGAACCCGCAGGCGCAAAGTCTGCGCACCGGCCGCACCAACATCATCGCGATGCTGATCCCGGACATCCGCAACCCGTTCTATCCGGAACTGGTGAAAACGGCGCAGTCGACGCTCGAGGTGGTGGGCCTCGACATGCTGATCTTCAACACCGACGTGCCGGGCGGACATTCACAGGATCACGGCCGCGAATATTTACGCCAGATCGGGCGCAAGCGGGTCGACGGCGTCATCGTTGCCGACTTCGCGCTGCACGGCATGCACAGCGAACTGCTCAGCCTCGATCTGCCCGCCGTCTTCATCGGCCATCTGCCGAACCATGCTGTCGACAGCGTCCAGCTGGACGATTTCGGCGGCGGCTATCTGATGGGCGAGTATCTGGCGAAGAGGGGCCATCGCCGCGTCGCCCATGTCACCGGGCCTTCCTTTTTCAAGGAGGCGATGGCGCGTGCCGCCGGCTTCGAAAAAGGGCTCGCCGACAATGGCGTGCCAATCTCCGCCGATCTGCGGTTCGAGGGAAGCTATCTTGCTCCGTCGGGACGGGAAGCCGTTACCTGGCTTAAGGAGAAGCACGGCGGAAACCTGCCGTCGGCGATGTTCTTCGCCAATTATCTGATGGCCTCCGGTGCGCTGACCGAATTCTACGACCATGGGATCAATATCCCTCAGGATATCGCCATCGCAGTCTTCGATGACCTGCCTCAACTGGAATATGTCAGGCCGAAGCTGACCCGTGTCGGCAACAGTCCGACAATGCTTGCCAAGCTCGCCACGGAAATGCTGCTCGAACGGCTGGGTGCCAAAGTCGAGGGCGCGCCGCGCACCGAAGTGATCCCATGCGCGTTGAGCCCATTCGACAGCGCGTGACGCCAGATGCCGGCAATGGGAACGGAGGTCCCTTCGCCAACGTTCGACCGAACAACATCAAAGGGAGGAATTGATGACTGACAAAACGACCCGCGGCCGGCCATTGGCCAGCCTGAACCGCCGTCGGCTGATCCAGGCCGGCGCTACTTTCGCCGCCGGCCTCACAGGCTTCCCGTTTATCAACAGGATGGCCGTGCGCGCTCAGGAAGCGCCGCTGAAATTCTGGCAGTTCTATGCGCCTGGCGGAGACGTGAAGCCGCAGGTCCAGTGGTTCGAAAAGCTGGTGGCCGACTGGAACGACGGCCACGACCAGAAGGTCGAGCTCGAATATGTCGTCAACAGCGAATACATCTCCGGCTCCAAGCTGGCGACGGCCTTCGCGTCGGGCGAGGGCCCCGACATCTTCCTCATCAGCCCCGGCGATTTCCTGCGTTATTACAATGGCGGCGTGCTTGCCGACCTGACGCCGCATATCGAGGATGCCGCCAAAGCCGATTTCCCGGAAAGCGTCATCGCCAACCGCATGGTGGACGGCAAGATCTACGGCGTGCCGATGGAAGTCGAGCCGATGGCCTTCTACTATTCGGTCAAAGCGTTCGAGGATGCAAAGCTCAACGAGAACGACGTGCCGAAGACCTGGGACGAGCTGTTGGCGGTCGCCAAAAAACTGACGACGCCCAGCCGCTACGGCGTGCTGTTCGAAACGACTCCCGGCTATTACCAGAACTTCACCTGGTATCCGTTCCTGTGGCAGGGCGGCGGCGAATTCCAGGGCAAGGACGGCAAGAGCGCCTTCGATTCTCCGGCCACCGTCCAGGCGCTGAAACTCTGGCAGGACGCCATCAATACCGGCGTGGCGCCGCGTCAGGTGGTCGGCGGCGGCTTCGACATCGTCGCCAATCTCGGGGCGGGGCTGTGCGCCATGCAGAACTGCGGCATCTGGGGCATTTCGGCGATGGACAACAACGCCAAGGACGTGCCCTACGGCATCTTCAAATTGCCGACGCCGGCCAATGGCAAATACGTCACCGTCGGCGGCGGCTGGGCCTTCGTCGCCAATGCCGGAGGCAAGAACCCGGATGCCTCCGCCCAGTTCTGCGCCTGGGCGCTGGCCTCGATGGACCAAGCCTCGATCGACCGTGTCGTAAACTGGTGCACTGTCGCCAAGAGCGATATGCCACCGCGCAACAGCGCGCTGAAGGCCGGCGCCGATGTCTTCAGCACGGGCAAGTTCGGCACCTTCGCCAAGGAGATCCATCTGGGGACGCGCGCCGAGCCGCGGGTTCCGCCGGAAGCCTACAAGATCATCTCCGACGCCATCCAGTCGGCACAGCTTGGCGGGGTTGATGCCCAGCAGGCGGCAACGACGGCCAGTCAGCAACTCGACGCGTTCCTCGCTTCCTATTCCGGCGCGCCGATCCTTTAGGTCCTTTCCAGCATGGATCAGATGAAACCGCCAGCCGCGGGCGCGAATTCCGCCCGCGGCCTCACCGCCAAGCAAAGGGAGCGCTACGCTGCATGGCTGTTCGTCCTGCCCGATGCGCTCGGCCTGCTGGTGTTCGTCGGCGTGCCGATGCTGCTTTCGCTCGCCGTCGGGTTCTTCGAAGTCAACGGCTTCGGCGGCTATAGATTCGTCGGGCTCGGCAATTATCGGCGCATGTGGGGCGACCCGCTGTTCTGGTCGTCCGTGAAGGTGACCGTGGCCTATGCCGTCATGCTGGTGCCGGCGCTCTACGTCGCCGGACTGGGACTGGCGCTTCTGGTGCAGAAGACCAACCGCTTCAACGCGGTCATGCGCTCGATGTTCTTTGCGCCGCAGATGGTCAGTCTGGTCGTGGTGGCGCTCGTGTGGCAGCTCATGCTGGTCGAAAAGGTCGGCATCGTCAGCCGGCTGGCACCGCTCGTCGGCCTCGGCGGAATCTCGCTGCTCGGCGACCCAAACCTCGCGCTGTTCACGCTGGTGCTGGTCAGCGTCTGGTTCCTGATGGGCTTCTACATGCTGATCTTCCTCGGCGGGCTCCAGGACATCCCAGCGGAGTATTACGAAGCCGCGAAGATCGACGGCGCCGGGCCGGCGACCAGCTTCTGGTACATTACCTTGCCCCTGCTCAAGCCGACCAGCTTCTTCGTCCTCCTGGTCTCGCTGGTCGCTTCTGTCGCCGGCGGCCAGGTCTTCGACCTGATCTATGTGATGACCAAGGGCGGTCCGGTCAATTCGACCTCGGTACTGATCATCTACATCTACAAGCAGGCATTCCAGTTCGGCGCCTTCGGCTATGCGTCGGCGATGGCATCGCTGCTGGTGCTGGCGCTGATGCTGGTCACGGTCTTCTTCTTCGTGCTGACGCGCGGCGGGCGCTTCGAGCATGACTGACGGCCGAACTCCTTCCGGCCTTTCGCAGATACGGGCGGCGAGACTTGCCTGGATGCTGGCAACCGCCGCACTTGGCCTGATGACGGTATTCCCGCTTGTCTGGATGCTGGTCATCTCGCTGAAGCCAGCGAGCGACGTCTTCACGCCGAGCCTCATGCCGGAACGGCCGACGCTCGGCAATTTCCTCTATGTGCTGACCGAGGTGCCGTTCCTGCGCTATCTCTTCAATTCGTTCTTCGTGTCGGCGACGGTGACGGTCGCTGCGCTGTTCTTCCATTCGATGGCCGGCTATTCGCTCGCACGGCTGCGTTTTCCGGGCCGCGACACCCTGTTCCTCGCCATGTTCTCGACCTTCCTGGTGTCGCTTCCGGTCATCATCGTGCCGCTTTTCATCCTGACGCGGATGCTGCACATGCTGGACAGCTATGCCGGGCTGATCATTCCGGCGATCTTCAACGCATTCGGCATCTTTCTGCTCAGGCAATATTACCTGTCGCTGCCCAGGGAACTGGAAGAGGCCGCGATCATGGACGGCGCCGGCTACTGGCGCATCTATTGGAGCATCATCCTGCCGCTCAGCCGGCCGATCCTGTCGGCGCTGGCGATCCTGTTCTTCCTCGCCAACTGGAACGCTTTCCTGTGGCCGCTGACGATCACGTCGGACCTCAACCTCTGGGTGGTGCAGGTTGCGATCGCAAATTTCAAGAGCCAGTACGCCGCCGCCTGGAATTACGTCATGGCCGCCTCGACCATCGTCGCCGTGCCGATGCTGGTTCTTTTCGTGATCTTCCAACGCCAGATCATGGAATCCATCAAGACAAGCGGCCTGAAATAACCGCTGAAGCAAGAGGAGAAACACATGGACAATGCCGGCCTGTCGCCGCTTCGCGGGCTCGCCAAATTGCGCGACGCCAAAACCCGCCGGTTTTCAAGCTACGACCGCACCGGCGGCAATGACGACCGGCTGCACATAGAACCCGGCCAGACGGTGGTGATTGCCGAGCACGACGGTGCCGGCATCGTCACGCATATCTGGGCGACGCTCGCCTGCAAGAGCGAGGCATTCCTGCGCAAGATCGTGCTGCGCGCGTACTGGGATGGCGAGGAACATCCGAGCATCGAAACGCCGATCGGCGATTTCTTCGGCATAGGGCATGCTCGCACCCGCAATTTTGCCAGCCTGCCGGTGCAGGCAAGTCCAGAGGATGGCAAGGCCTTCAACTGCTATTTTCCGATGCCGTTTGCCAGCCACATGCGCTTCACCGTCACCAATGAGGCCGAGGACGACCTGCTTTTCTATTACTATGTCGATCTCGAACTGCATGAGGAACTCGAGGAAGGCCTGGGCCGCTTCCACGCCCAATACAGGCAGCAACGACCTGATGGCATAGACGAGACGGGGCTGGCCAACGAGCAGGTCCTGTTTGGCGGGGAAAACACCGACGGGAACGGCAACTACACCATCCTGGAGGCTGAAGGTCACGGCCACTATGTCGGCGTGCTCTATTCCGTCTATTCGCGCCGGCGTTCCGCACTATGGGACTGGTACGGCGAGGGCGACGACATGATCTTCGTTGACGGCGAGCCGGGCATTTCCGTGCCGGATACGGTGCGCAAGCCCGATCCGCGTATCGGACCGAAGGCCGAACTGATCGGAGATCGCGGCGAGACCAGCCCCGGCGTCAACGATGCCTGGCCGCCAACGCTGCACGGCACCGGCACGGAAGATTATTTCAACACGGCATGGTGCCCGACACAGGATTACAGCGCGCCCTATCACGGCATCATCGCTGCCGGCGGGCCGAACTGGACCGAGCCGGTTACGCTCTATCGCTGGCACATAGAGGACCCGGTCATCTTCCACAAACGCATCCGGGTGACCATCGAGCACGGTCACGCCAATCGCCGCTCGGACGACGTCTCGTCGGTCGCCTTCTGGTATCAGGCCGAACCGCACAAACCGTTCGAAGCGCTTGCCGATGTCGAGGACCGCATCCCCACCTATCGCGCGCCTTATCACAATTGGAATGCCGCCTTCGACGAGAAGAGGCGTTAGGCCGGCATGCGTTCGAATTGAGCCATGCATCCCGCGCTGTCTGCGTCGGGATCACCCTGCCGTAGCGCGCCGCCTCAGCTGCGAGGTGGAAGTTGCTGGACAGACCAGGTGTTACCGTCGGGATCCTCAAAGAAGACAAATCTGCCCCAGGGAAAATCCTTGATATCGCTGACCTCGATGCCTTGAGCGGCCAGGTACCGGTGCGCCTCGTCGATATCGGGCACGACCAGTTGCAGGCCCCTCATGGATCCCGGCGGGCTGTCGACGAGGCCCTTGCCCATGGCAATCGAACAGGCCGAACCGGGCGGCGTCAATTGCACGAAACGTATCTCGTCGCTTACGGTGTGATCGTGATCGAGATGAAAGCCGACCTTACCAACATAAAAGGCGATTGCTCTATCGACGTCCGATACGGGGACCGGGACCAGTTCCAGCTTCCAATCCATGACAGTCCTTTCGCAGCTTGATCGGTAAGTGGTGCCGGACACCGTGGGCGAAATCCCGCCATCTTCCCAATGCCATTGTCGGCGCGGGCCGCTCAGTCAGTCAAGAGATGTCCGGCAAGAGATATCCGGGTTCGGGCAACGTGAGGACTGGTCTCATTGCTGACGGCGTTCGGAACCGATGAGCGCCAACAGGCTCTCCGACCGACCGGCTCCCGCCGCTTTGCCAGGCGATTTTCATAGGACCACGAAACAATTATCTCCGGCCGCCGTTTCGCCTGCAGAACCTTTCGAGGAGGCGACGATGAGCGCAACCGGCTTAGACGTTTTTGACAAAACGCTGCAAATAACAAACATCTGGCTTGACGAGATCATGGCGGATCTTGGTCCGGATCGACACGTCGCCTGGCATACATTGGGCGCCGTTCTGCGAACCCTTCGGGACAGGCTACAGATCGGACTGGCGGCTAAATTGGGAGCGGAACTGCCGCTGCTCGTGCGGGGCGCCTACTATGATCGCTACCGGCCCGCCGACATGCCCGACAAGACACGCTCGCTCGAGGAGTTCCTGGGACACATCGCCGATGAATTGAAATCGACCCGCCCTGTCGATCCCGAGGATGCGGCACGCTCAGTGCTGCGTGTGCTTGCACGGCATATCGACCTTGGCCAGTCGGCAAAGGTGCGAGATGCGCTGCCAAAGGAAATCCAGGTGCTCTGGCCTGAAAGCGTGGGCGTCAAATAGTGGCGACCCCGCTCATGCGGACGCGCGACCGACCAACTGCCTCGAAACGCTGACGTTTAGAAACCTGCCGACGGTGTCCAGGTCGTCACGAATGCCGCACGATGTGTTCGACAAGGCGATGTGCCTCCTCGGCGATCGCCAATATTATGCCTGATTTGCGCGTGGAGGCGAAATCCAACCCGGCAAAGTAGATGCCTGGCAGGGCGGCCACGCCATCCTCGTGAACAGGCTGTCCTTCCGGGTCGAGCAGACCGGAAAGCCTCACCCAACTGAAATCGCCCTTGAAGCCGGTGCACCACACCACGGTCGTGATGCCGGACTCGGCAGAATCAAGAGAACGGACAGCCGGATTCGGCTGCTGCACTGCGACAGTCTCCGCTGGTCGGGTTCCGAAACGGGGGCATCGATTCCGGAGCGGCTGATGTATTCGTCGATATAGCGTTTGACGTTGGCGGAGGCCTCATCCGCAAAACGAACATGCTCTTCGAGATCGTCGGCGAATGACAGACGGCCGTCATCTTCGACACCTGCGAACCGCCCCAGCAGCACGACACCTTGGGCGCCGAGCCCTTGCAGGCTTATCGTGTGTTCTACCCCAAGCAGACCACGAGGTGGAATGCGCCCCGCAAGTCGAATGATCTCGTCTCGACGCACGTCGAGAAATCCGCTTTCGACGAGCCAGAGCATGATGTCGCGACCTCGGTAGCGCCGCGAGAGCCGCCCGACCCGGCTGGTGGCAAGGAAGACTCTTCGGCCTGCTTCCGCCAGTTCTTCCGCGATCTGGGCACCGGACTGGCCGCTTCCGACCACCAGCACCGCTCCAGCCGGGAGATCGGCGGCGCTGCGATAATCAGAAGCATCGATCTGGCGCAGGCCCGGCGGCAACGCAGCGACCCAAACTGGGCGCACCAGACAATTCAAGTCGCCGCTTGCGATCACCACGTTGCGTGCCAAAACTGTGCCGCGCGAGGTGGTCAACCGATAGACGCCATTCCCGTTCCCACCGGAGAGCTCGGTCACAACAGTGTCCGGTTCGACCGGTAGTTCGTTTCGCCTGGCGAAATCCTCAAGCAGGGCGACGAACTGGTCGCGCGTCAGGGCACCGAACGGATCTGAACCATCATAGAAGTCGCCTGGCATGACGGTCTGAACGTTTGGGATATTCATCCGGAAAGAATCCCACCGCTGCGTGCGCCAGGTCTCTCCGATGCGGCCTCGCTCCAATACGGCATGGTGCAAGCCTTGCCGTGCCAGCGAATAGCTGACGCCCAGGCCGGCCCAACCGGCCCCGACCACCACGCATCAAGGATGTTGGCGTCATCCGTCATTTGCCGCGGATCCGGGTGCTAGCGCCGGAGCAGCACTTCGAGGCGGCACCAACGCCATCAGCGTAACGCCTTGGCCGGCGAACAACCGCCAAACAGCAGCCGATGCTGCCTGAACCCATCTTCTGCATGGCTTCGCCCCCCGACGCGAGGGCACGATAACAGCTTTGTCGGATCACGGTACAACCAAATACTCATCCGAACCCGGCAATGGTCGCGGCTTAACCTGGAAAGATCGTGAAACCGCCGTCGACGCGGATTACCTGTCCGTTGATGAAGCGGGCGCGGGGACCGGCGAGGAAGGCCACCGCTTCGGCGATCTCTTCCGGCTCCGCATACCGGTTCAGCGATTTCTTGCGCGAATCCATGCGCTGCGGATCGACCACGCGGCTCGCCTGGAACCGTGCCGTCTTGGTGGCGCCAGGGCTCACCGCATTGACGCGTACGCCGTCCTCGATCAATTCCTTGGCGAGGCAGCGTGTATAATGGACGACGGCTGCCTTGAGCGTCGAGTAGACCACTTCGGGCGAGCATCCGATATGCGCTGCCGCCGAGGCGATGTTGATCACCGAGCCCGAGCCGCGCTTGACCATAGGCGGAACGAACGCCTGGCAGACCAGCATCGTGCCGATGAGGTTGTTCTCGGTCAGAACCTTGATGTCTTCGTAGTCGATGTCCAGTGCGTTGTTGGGACTGGGCTTTACGCCCTTGGCGCCGATGTCGCCGCCGGCGCAGTTCACCAGAATGTGCACGTCGCCGAGATCCGCCTCGATCTTCCTCTTCATTTCGGCGACAGCTTGCTTGTCGCCGATGTTGCCAGTGACCGCGGTGATGCGCGTCCCGTGCTTCTCCAAGCCCCTGGCAGAGTCGCCGAGGTCCGCGAATTCGCCATATTGAGATGGCCGGGCCCAATCGAGGTCGTGGACCGCGACGTTTGCGCCAAGTTCGGCCAAGCGGTCGGCCATCACGCGGCCGAGGCCGCGTCCCGAGCCGGTGACGAAGGCGGTCAGGCCGCTGAGTTCTCGGGCAGTCATGCTGATTTCTCCATTGCAATGAAATCGAATTTCATCATGTTGGCAGCGCTGCGCCGGATCATGTCGAGCTCGTACGAAACGAGCGCACCGTCATCGTCCCGTTCCCATGGCGTGCGGTAGTCGGCGTCGTCCGCAAGCCGGTTCAGGCGCGCCGCACTCAGGCAGGCCGCGAATTCGCGGGCGGTCTTCGGCGCATATCCGTTCCACCAGTCGTCGGTGAGACAGCGAACGTGACGGGCCTCCAGTGCGCCGGGCTCAAGCACGGCCGTCAGCGTGTCGTGGTGCTCGCCAAGGATGGCTGCCAGTTCGGCGAATGGCACGGCGCCGTCGCCGATGGCGCAGCGGACCAGGCGGTAGCCCTCATCCGTGAACTGGACGCGATAGTCCTTGAGGTGAACGTGGCGGACATGCGGCGCTATCCGGCGCGTGAAGGCAAGCGGCGCCTCGCCGACAGGAAAGGTGTTGCCGGTGTCGTAGGTGATGCCGACACCCGGCCCGCCGAGTTCGCAGAATGCAACCAGTTCGTCGCTGCCGAAGTCCTGATGGTTCTCGATGCCGAGCACCCGGCCCTCGGCCGCCGCACGCGGCCCCCATTCCGTCAAGGCAGCGCGAAGCGTTGCGTTGAACTCGCTCCATTTCGGACCCCACGCATTGCGGTCGCCGCACAGGACAGGCGTCAGTGCGATGCGGATCGTCGTCGCGTCGAGCAGGCGCGCAGCCCGAAAGGCGTTGTCCAGTGGACCTGCCACGAGCAATCCGCCGCTCACCACCGGGACGATGTCCAGCGCGGCCAGACGCCTGCGGAGCGCGACAATCTCGGCGTCAGTCAAGTCGGTCAACCAGGGTTCGTAGATCTCGAGCGTGCGCGCGCCCAGTTCCTGCGCCAGTGCTATGAAGCCATCCAGCCCTGCGCCGTCCGGATTGTGCCGCGGCGTGCCGCGGCCCTGCAGGCCGAGATAGTAGGTCAGTCCATAGGGGTTGAGGCCGAGACGAAGCATCAGCTTGGCGGTTCCAATTGAGATTCCAATTGAGAGCGGAGAGGCATCACTAGCGCAGACCGGCATCGACGGTGATGGACTGCTTGGTGATCATGCGGCTGTCGTCTGCTGCCAGGAAGAGCACGGTGCGTGCAATCTCCTCGCCCAGCAGGACGCGGCGGATCAATTGCCGCTGCACCGTCTGGTCGACTGCCTCCTGCGTCTTGAACCACAGCTCGCGCTGCCGCTCGGTCATCACGGCGCCGGGTTCGACTGCATTGACGCGGATGTTGTCGGGTCCGAACGACCGCGCCAACGCACGCGTTAGCGCCACCACGGCCCCCTTTGCGGTGGCATAGGCCACCATCTGATCCGCTCCGAACCGCCAGGCGATGGAAGAGAAGTTTACGATCGAGCCGAAGCCGAGTTCCTTCATGTGCGGATGCACAGCTTGAGCGGCGAAGAAGTGATGCCTCAGATTGACGTCGAAGCTGCGGTCCCAGTATTCGGCCGTTACCCCGTCGATGGGATGGCGCTGATCATTGGCGGCGTTATTCACCAGGACCGCAATCGGACCAAGCCGCGCGCGCACGCTTTCTACCGACGCCTTCAGCGCATCGACGTCGGTCACATCGCAATGGAGGTATAAGGGAGCCTGCCCGGCGGCACCACCGAGCTCGCGCACCAACGCCTCCGCTGGCTCATCCTGCACATCGAGAAAGGCCACCCGGGCGCCATTCGAAGCGAAGGCGCGGACCATATCGGCGCCGATGCCGGAGGCGCCGCCGGAGATCAGCACGACCCGATCGGTCAAGCTCGGATAAGTCGCGAATTGTACGGACATCGATTACAGAAGCGCCTTGGTTGTTGGATCGAACAGGCAGGCGCGCGACATGTCGATGCCCAGCGTTATCGTCTCGCCCATGACGGGAGCGTCGTCCGGCTCGAAACGGCCGGTGATCTCCAGGTCGCCCAGCCTGAGCACGGCAAGCGTCTCGGCCCCGGTCGGCTCGACCAGTTCGACCGGCGCCTGCATGGACGCCACAGCCGGTTTGCGTGACTTCAGGTCGGTCGTGAAACGGTAGATGTGTTCCGGCCGGATACCGAGCACGACGTCCTTTGGCGCACCGGCGGGCATCGGCGCGGCAAGGGCGAGGCTGGCGTCGCTGCCGTCAGCGGCGCGTACCGAGATGCTGATCGAGCCCGTAAGCCGGGCGGGGATGAAATTCATCGCCGGCGATCCCATGAAACCGGCAACGAACATGTTCGTCGGCCGGTCGTAGATCCGCTTCGGCGTGTCGAACTGCTGTACCGAGCCCTGGTTCATCACCGCAATGCGGGATGCAAGCGTCATCGCCTCGACCTGATCGTGGGTGACGTACACCGTGGTCTTGCCGACGCGATGGTGGAGCTTCTTGATTTCGGTACGCATATCGACGCGCAGCTTGGCGTCGAGGTTGGACAGGGGCTCGTCGAACAAAAACAGCTTCGGGTCGCGGACGAGGGCACGCCCCATCGCAACGCGCTGCCGCTGGCCGCCCGAGAGCTGGCCGGGCTTGCGTTTAAGCAGCTGTTCGATCTGCAAGAGTGCGGCAACCCGCTGGACAGCTTCCGCTTGCGCCGCTTTTGGCACGCCGCGGCTTTCCATGCCGAAGGTGATGTTCTGGCGCACCGTCATCGTGGGATAGAGGGCGTATGACTGGAACACCATCGCAATGTCCCGGTCCTTGGGTTGCACCGAGTTCACCAGCCGGTCGCCGATCCAGATCTCTCCCGACGTGACCGTTTCCAGGCCGGCGATCATGGCGAGCAAGGTTGACTTGCCGCAGCCTGACGGGCCGACAAGGGCGACGAATTCTCCGGTCTTAGCCTCGAGATTGATGCCGGCAAGAATCTCGAGCGAGCCGTAGCTCTTGTGAAGGTTGCGGATCATCAACGCGGACATGGGCGACGCTTCATTTGATGGCGCCCTGGGTGAGGCCGCGCACGAAGTATTTTCCACCGAACAGATAGATCAGCAGCGGAGGCAGCGCGCCGATCAGCACGGCTGCGCTCATCACATCATAAGCACGCGCGGTCGTGCCGCCGGCCGTGAGTGCTACCAACGCCGCCGTGATCGGCTGCTGCTGGCCAGATGTGAAGACGACGCCGAACAAATACTCGTTCCAGATGCCGGTGAACTGCCAGATGACGGTGACGATCAGAATGGGTGGCGACAGGGGCAGGATGATCTTGCGGAAGATCCGCCAGAAGCCGGCGCCGTCGATGCGTGCCGCCTTGATCAGGTCGTCCGGTATGCTGACGTAGAAATTGCGGCAGAACAGGGTGGTGAACGAGATGCCCTGGACGACGTGGATCAGCACCAGCCCATATGTGGAATTGGTCAGGCCGAGCTTGCCGAGCAGGAACGCCCACGGCATCAGCGAAATCTGGCCGGGCATGAATACGCCGAGCAGCATCAGATTGAAGATCAGTTCAGAGCCCCTGAAGCGCCATTTGGAGAGGATGTAGCCGTTCATGGCGCCGAGAATGGTCGAGATGATGGTGGCGGGGATCGTCATCGCCAGCGAGTTGAAAAAATTGCGCTTCATCCCCTCGCAGGTACCGCTGACGCAGTAGGATCCCCAGGCCTGCGCCCACGCATCGAACCGGAAGCTGCGCGGTACGGAGATGAGGCCGTTGCGGGCAATCTCCGACTGCTCGCGCAATGAGTTGAAGATCACCACCAGCAATGGCACGAGATAGACGACCGCGAAAAGCGTCAGCACGGCATAGACAAGGAAGCGGCTCCAGAAATGCCGGCGCGTGGCGGCGGCTTCTTCCGGATCAAAACGGGCATTGGGGGAAATTTCAGCCATTGCGGCCCTCCGCCTGCCGGCGCCAGACGATCCACAAGGAGTACGGCACCAGCACCACCGCGACCGCCGCGAGCATCATCATCGCCGCGGCGGCACCTTCGCCGATTTGGCCGCGCTGGAACATCAGGTCGTAGACATAGATGGCGGGGAAGGTGGTGGACACACCTGGCCCGCCTCGCGTCAACGCCGCAACCAGGTCGAAGGTCTTTATGGCGAATTGTATCTGAATGACCGTCACCGCCAGGAATATCGGGGCGATGGTTGGCAGGATGACCCTCCGATAGGTCCGGAAAATCGACGCGCCGTCGATTTGCGCGGCTTTGACGAGGTCCGGATCGACGGACCGCAAGCCGGCCAGGAAGAGCGCCATTGCGAAGCCGGACGACTGCCAGATACCGGTTATGATCACCGCATAGATCGCAGTGTTGCGGTTGGCCGTCAGGGCGAAGCTGAAGTCGGTCCAGCCAAGCCCTCGAACGAAGGCCTGGATGCCGTCGACAGGGTTATACAGCCAGCTCCACACCGTACCGGTGACGATGAAGGACACCGCCAACGGATAGAGGAAGATGGTGCGCCAAACCGCCTCGCCGCGGACGCGCTGGTCGATTGCGATCGCGAGCAGCAGGCCAACGGCCATCGAGCCAACGATATAGAAGCCGCTGAACAGGAAGAGATTCGTATAGGCGATGTTCCAGCGCCGGTTTGCCCAGAGCGAAGCGTAATTGTCCAGGCCGACGAACCCATAGGTCGGCAATAGCGACGAATCGGACAGCGAGATGTAGAGCGTCCAGAGCGTGAAGACGAAAACATAGATGAAACTCGCAGCTATCGACGGCGCCAGCACCAGAATGGGCACCATCGTGCCCAGGCGCTCGCGCCACGGTCGGGCCGCGGCAGCTGCAGCTGGTACAATCAGATCATGGGTGGACATCGGGCTGCTCCGGCGAGGTCTGGCCGGGAGCTTCGCCCCCGGCCATCATCGGCAGCGTCATTTCTGCGCTTCGGCCGCATCCGCCATCGCGTTGGCCGCGTCCTGCGCACTCATATCCGGCGTTGCTACAAACTCCGTGATGCTATCCATTATTGCGCCGCGGACCTTTTGCGGAACCGTCATGTTGTGCGCCATCGAACGCACGAGCGTGCCGGCGGCGATCGAGGCTTGCAGATCCTTTTGCGAGAGTTGCTGGCAGGGATTGAAGCCGTTCGAAAGATCGACGTCGAGGCGGGCCGGAATGGACCCTTTGGTCTGATTGAAAATGGTCTGGAATTCGGGCGACAGGATGATGCTGGCAAGCAGCTTCTGTCCCTCGATATAGTCCGGGTCCTTCTGTTTGAAGAACACGACCGAGTCTGAATTCAAGATGAAACCCGGCTTGCCCCAATCGGTCGGCGCCTGGGCGCAGACATAGTCGGTGCCCTCCTTGAAGCCGCCGGCCGTCAGCAGGCCGATCGTCCAGTCGCCCATGATGTGGAAGGCGGCCTCGCCGCGGCCGACGAGATGCGACATGGTATCCCAGTCACGCCCGTTCATGCCGGGGTCCATGTACTTCGAGGTCATGGTGCGGAACTGCTCGAAGGCCTTGACCATGCCATCGCTGCGCATGGCATCGACGTCGCCCTCGACGAAAGCTTTCCTGTAGAGATCGAGGTCCTGACCATACACGACCACTTCGAAGACGGTCGAGTCGGTCCAGTCGGCGGTCGAGTGCGAAATGCAGATCTTGCCGCTGGCCACGATCTTGTCGCAGGCGGCGTTGAATTCCGCCCATGTCTTCGGCATCTCGGTGACGCCCGCGTCCTTCATGACCTTCGGCGATGCCCACAGCCAGTTGATGCGGTGGATGTTCATCGGCGCGGCCACCCAATTCCCGGTCGGCTTCATCACCGGCAGTAATTCGGGAGCGACGACCTTCTCCCAATTTTCCGCCTTCGCCAGGTCGTCGAGATTGGCTGTCATGCCCGTCTCGTTCCATTCGGCGATCTCGGGGCCTTTGAGCTGCACAGCGGGAGGTGCGTTGCCGGCGATCACATCGGCACGCAGTTTGGCCAGGGTATTGGCCGTATGGCCTGCGATGGAGGTCTGCTGCCAGGTGCCACCCTTGGCGGTAAACATCTCGCCGAGCTTGGCGATAGCCTGGGCGTCCGATCCGGTGGCCCATTGATGCAAGAGGTTGGTCTTCGGCTCCGCGAGCGCTGTTCCGGTAATCAAAGTGAAGGCGGTAGCGGCCGCAAAGGCCGTCCTCAGGTATTTCATCGTTTCACTCCCATATGTGATGCACGGTTCGTATCGACCGCTTGTGGCCCGCGATTTGAGGTCGTGGCCGGCGAGATGCAGTAATCTCCGTTCTTTCCAAGATGACATATTTGGGCTATCAGTCAACGTGCTTTGTGCTCATCATGAACAAACCTTCGCTTAGAAATTGGCTGATCGACAGGCCGTCTGCGTCGCCGGAGAGCCTGATCGTTCGATGCTTGCGCGAGCGCGGCGTGCTTTCTGCGTCGCAAATTACCCGCATTACCGGTTTGGCGCGGTCGACGGTTTCAACTGCGCTCAACGGCTTGAGAAAGTCGGGGATGGTGATCGAATCCTCGGCCCATCATGACGCGGCCAGGGGTATTGGCAGGCCTGCCACGACATTGACGCTCAATCCCGCTGCGGGCACCTGCGTCGGCATCCATCTGGGCCTCGACGAAATGCGGTGTGTCGTCGCCGACGTGTCGCATTCTTTCGTTGCCGAACAAACTATCCCCATGGGTCTGGACTACCAGCCGCAACAGGCGGCCCAGCTTGCCAAGTCAGTAATTGCCCGATGCTACGAAGAGAACGGTCTGCCGATGGCGGGGCTCCTGGGGGTTGGGGTCTCCGTCTCGGGCCCAGTCAGCCGCGAAGGAGTGGTGCTGCGCGCGAGTATCGTTCCGACCTGGGCCGGGGTCAACATCCGCGATGTGTTCGGGCCGGTCCTCGAACAGCCGATCTTCGCCGACAATGAGAGCAACTGCTCGGCCATTGCCGAGCTGATGTGGGGTGCGGCCGTCGGCCAGGACGATTTCGTGCTGTTCAAGGTCGATCTGGGCGTCGGCGGGGCCATTGTCCAGCACGGCCGGCTGGTGAGCGGCATCGCCGGCGGCGCCGGCGAATTCGGGCACATCAGCATCGATCCCGGTGGCGACCTTTGCCGGTGCGGCAATCGAGGATGCCTGGAGCTCTATGCCAGCTTTGCCCGGCCGCTCGAGCAGATTTCGCGCATCGTGCGGCGGCCGGTCACGATGGACGACGTGATCATGATGGCCGAGAAGGGCGACGTGAGGGCGCTGCGGATGATCGAGGACACCGCCGAGTTCGCCGGTCGTGGCCTTGGCTTGATCGGTTCGGTGCTCAATCCGCCGCTCATCATCATCGGCGGCCGCATGGCGTTGGCGGGCGACATTCTCCTGGCACCGCTGATCGCGTCATATGAACGCCACACGCTCATCAAGTCCCGCGATGTGGCACCCGCGTTGCGCACACGGATAATCGTTGGCAAGCACACGGAGAACGATGCATTGCTCGGCGCGGTCGGCCTCGTGCTGCGCCACAACAGCCGGCTTCAGTGACCCGGCTTCGCTTCGGGTGGTGCTCTGATTTTGCGAGCTGCCTCGCCGCTCCGGCGGAGGTGAGGTTCACTACGCGACACGCACCGTGCGCTGCCTCGGCTTGATCGCGGTGGCGAGCAGCAGGCCGGCGACGATGAGGGCGGCACCGGCGAGATCGTAGTCTTGCAAGCTTTCGCCAAGGAACAGATAAGCGAGAACGGCGACGAAGGCGGTCTGGAGATAGAGCAGCATGCTGGCGCGCCCCGCGCCAAGCGTCTCGACGCTACGGTTGTAGAGATAGTACATCAGAGCGCCGCCCGGGCCAGCCACATAGGCGAGAGCCAGAAGGCCGTTCGCATGCAGCGCCGAACGATCCCCGGAAAACAGTTCCCAGAGATAGAAGGGCAGTGCGGCCAGCGCGCCGGCTCCCAGCAGCAGGACCACCATCGGCAGAAGCTCGATAGCGAATTTGGCGCGACGCAGCAGCACGGTGTAGAGGCCCCAGCAAAACGCGCTGCCGACGATCCACAACTCGCCGGGATTGAATTGCAGCTGCGTCAGCGCAGCAAGGTCGCCGCGCGCCACGATCACCACCATGCCGGCCAGAGCGACCAGCGCTCCAAGCGCTTTCCAGACACCGAGGGACTCGCCGAGCACGAAGCGGGCAAGCACCATGGTCATGATCGGCGACAGCGCCATGATGATGCCGGCAGTTGTCGCGTTGGTGTAGTTGAGGCCCGTGTAGATCATGCCCTGACACAAGGTCAGCCCGATGGCACCGATGACCAGCACCTCGATCACCCGGGATTGGATCAGCACGAGCATCGCCCCGTGATGACGATGGACGATAGGCAGCAGGATCGCGCAGGCAAGCGTCAGCCGCCAGAAGCAGAGCGCCCAAGGCGGCATCTCGGGGGCAACCCACTTGGCGGCGATATAGACGCCGGCCGACAGGAGCCAGCAGAGCGTCGCGAGGGAATAGGCGAGCGGAAGTGATGCGCCGGGTGTCGCCTTCGCTACACTTGGATGTGCTATCGGCAGCGATTGGATGTCCGTCTCCTCCAACCGCAGACTTTTAGCAGATTTGCAGCGTCTTGCTAAGCAGCAACAACAGCTGTTTGACCAACTGGTGCAATCGGTGGGTCATTGTGGGTTCCGCCGTTCATGGTCTCGTTCCATTCCAACGCATGTTGGCCCATGAGCAACTCGATACCGAAAAGCGCAAGCCGTATCGATTTCGCGCGATACGAATGTGAGATTCATATCGCGACAGATATTCGCGCGGTTGCCACAATCTCCTCGCGCCATATTTCTACCGAGAGCAGATTTGTCGCGAATTCCTGGCCCTCGGATCACGAGTGCCGCTGCTTCGAAGCAATTGGAAGAATAAGCCACTGACTTGCGTTTGCACAAAGAGCGCGACACAAATCCATGCGGAGGACGTCCGATGCCTGCCGGCTTCCGAGGAAGCGGCTCGTAGCGGTATTGGGCGCCGTCGTGGCAAGCTGCGCTGGCATTCCGGCGCAAAAAACCGGGCCGGCGCAAAAAACGGGGGCAATAACCGGCTATGGCCCCAATCCCACCTTACCGAAACCACGACCGACGCTGATCCCGACTGTTAACATCGCCGAGGCGAAAGGCTGGCAGAAAGGCGGTATGCCGACCCCGGCGAAGGGGCTGACAGTGAACGCCTTCGCCACCGGCCTCGACCATCCGCGCTGGCTACATGTGCTTCCGAACGGCGACGTGCTGGTTGCTGAAACCAATGCCCCTGCCAAGCATGACGAAGGCTTTAGTCTTAGAAAGGTCTTCATGGACCTAGCTATGAAGCGGGCTGGCGCCGCGACCAAAAGTGCCAACCGCATCACGCTCCTGCGCGACACCGATGGCGACGGCATTGCGGATGTGCGCACGACGTTCGCGGAAGGCCTCAATTCGCCCTTCGGCATGACGCTGTCCAAAGGCAAGCTCTTTGTCGCGAATACCGACGCGCTCGTCGCATTCCCCTACTCCAATGGCCAGACCCGAGTCAGCGCGTCGCCGGAAAAGATCATCGACTTGCCAGCCGGGGACCTCAACCATCATTGGACCAAGGACGTGATCGCAACTCCGGATGGACGCAAGCTCTATGTCACCGTTGGTTCCAACAGCAACGTTGGAGAAAACGGCATAGCCGCGGAGAAGAACCGCGCCGCTGTCCTTGAAGTGGATCGGTCGACCCGCCGCACTCGGGTCTTCGCCTCGGGCCTGCGCAACCCGAACGGGCTCTCCTGGAATCCTGAAACTGGGGAGCTTTGGGTCGCCGTGAACGAGCGTGACGAGATCGGCGACGACCTTGTGCCGGATTACATGACCTCAGTTCGTGACGGCGCTTTCTACGGCTGGCCTTACAGCTACTACGGACAGAACGTCGACGAACGTGCCAAGCCGCAGCGCCCCGATCTCGTGGCGACGGCGATCAAGCCCGATTACGCCCTGGGCTCTCATACCGCCTCGCTGGGACTGACCTTCTCCAAAGGCGCCCGGCTCGGTCCGAGCTACGGCAACGGCGCCTTCGTTGGCCAGCACGGCTCGTGGAATAGAAGCGTGCACAGCGGCTACAAGGTGATCTTCGTGCCGTTCCATGGTGGCAAACCGAGCGGTCCTCCGAAAGATGTGCTCACTGGCTTCATCGGGCGTAATGGCGAGGCGATGGGCCGTCCGGTCGGCGTTGCTATCGATCAGACTGGCGCACTGCTCGTCGCCGATGACGTCGGTAACGTCATCTGGCGGGTCCGCCGGGCGAATGGCCGTTGAGCGCAGGTGCCTTTCTGATTCCGACCTCACCAGCCTTCGGCTACGGCGCCACGCCCGGTATGGCTTCATTCGGCTGCGATTTCGATGCATATGCCAGATGATAACATCGCGCCTGCCGCATGTCGGCCGTTGCGGAGAGGTCTATTTTGCGCATGGCTGTGCAATGAGGCCGAGCGACGCCACCAAGCGACCAACGGTTGATTTCGCGGCAATGGCCGCGAGTCAGTCCCTGCCTTGCTCCAAAGCCTGAGCGTCGATAGACCTGCCTGCTATTTCCTCAGCTAATAGATCGATATGATTGCAGGATTAACGGTTTCATAGCCCAGGCGCGGCTCCGATTTGTCTTTCGAAATCGCGCTGGAGACAGTTCCGGTTGAACTGCAATCCACCTTTGTTTCCCTCTTTTTCTTGATCGTGCTGCCCGACAGGTCGGCGCAGGCCGACGTTACTGCTGTACTGACCACCCTCTTTTTCTCGTGCGCAACGGCGGCGGTGGATAGGGCAATCACAATTGCCGCGCAAACAATCGTCAATCTCATTGATTTTCCCCCTTAGAGCACCGCAAACGTGTGGTCGACTGCCTTGAGACGCCGGCGAAGACGGTACTCGCGCCTGGCCGGCCCATCCGGCTTTCGACGGCACAAGATTGTAACTACATTAGCTACAGCGCAAGTAACCATTTCGGACTAGGGAACGGGGCTCACCCTTCGACGGAAAGCGGCTGGGCTGCCGGCGAAAAAGCAGGCGTTTTAGCCGTTCTCGCCGCCGAGCGCCTTCCGATTTTGGGACAGAGGTTGGCTGATGCCCTTAAACTCACGGCTACGCATTGGTTGGATCTATGCAGCGACAAGGCCAATCTTGGCAAAGCCTCTGCATAGTCACCTTCGGGCAGCACCAGTCTTGGAATTCACGCCCTCAAGCAAGGCGAGCAGGCCTTTCAGAATTTCGATTGGCGGCGGCGGACAACCTGGAATGTGCAGATCGACAGGCAACGCCTCGGACACTCCGCGCACCACGGCATAGCTGCCGGCGAAACAGCCGCCATTACCTGCGCAATCTCCAAGTGCGACCACCCATTTTGGGTTGGGTGTTGCGTCGTAGGTCCGCTTCAATGCCTCGCGCATGTTTTTTGTGACCGGCCCGGTGACGAGCAGTACATCGGCATGGCGGGGTGATGCGACGAACCGGATCCCAAAACGCTCGATGTCATAGAAGGCGTTGTTCAGCGCGTGCATTTCAAGTTCGCAGCCGTTGCAGGAACCGGCATCGACCGCCCGGATCGACAGGCTTCGCCCTAATCGTTTGTGAGCAGCCCCATCGAGCGCGCGTGCGAGTTCGTCGACTGCCGTGCTGCTTGCCAACGGCGGACGCTCGGTGAGAGGGGGGCGTATCAGGCTTTCAAAAAGAAGCTTGCGCATGACAGCGTGCCTTCAGAGATCATGGCCCGAATAAGAGCAGTTGAACGATTTGTTGCACAGCGGAAAGTCGGCGACGATGTTTCCTTCGATCGCCGCTTCAAGGAGCGGCCATTGAAACCATGACGGATCACGGAGGTGACAGCGCTCGACCAAGCCGCCCTTGCCAATGCGCAGCCAGGCCAGAATGTCGCCGCGGAAACCTTCGACCAGCGCCATGCCTTCATGCGGTTGGTCTGTCTGCGCGAAATCGATACGGATCGGTCCGTCTGGCAGTTGTCGCAGGATTTGTTCGATCAGGGACAGGCTCTGTTCGACCTCGTGGATACGAATCCAGACACGGGCGTTCACGTCGCCTTCCTGGAGTAGAGGCACATCGAAAGCGAGCTCGTCATAGGGTGGATAGGCGACATTGCGGCGGGCATCGAAGTCCCGACCGGAGGCCCGGCCAACATACCCGCCGGCGCGATACTGTCGGGCGAGCTCCACCTTCAGCCGGCCAGTTGCGACTGTCCGATCCTGCAGCGACGCCGTGTTGTCGTAGAGCTCGACCAGTGCGGGAAACCGCTGCCTGATCTCTGCGATCAGGGACCTGAGCGCTGTAGTGCCCTCATCGCTCAGGAAGCTTGCCACGCCTCCGGGCACGATGCAGTCGCGCATCAAACGATGACCGAAGGCAGCATCGCTTGCCCGCAATACGCGCTCACGCAGCACCCCACAGTGGGCATGCATGAGCGCGAAGGCGGCATCATTGCAGATAGCGCCGATGTCGCCCAGATGATTGGCCAGGCGCTCCAATTCGGCCATGAGCGCTCGCAGCCAGACCGCGCGTGGGGGAACCTCGACACCCAGCGCCGCTTCGACCGCGCGGGCAAAAGCGAGGGAGTATGCCACGGTACTGTCGCCGGAAGTTCTGCCCGCCAGTTTGGCTGCACGGTCGATGTCGGACCCCGCCATCAGGCCTTCTATACCCTTGTGCGCGTAGCCGAGGCGCTCCTCCAGCCGGACGACCGTTTCGCCGCTCGCTGTAAATCGAAAATGGCCTGGCTCGATGATGCCGGCATGCACGGGTCCGACCGGGATCTGATGCAGGCTCTCCCCCTCGGCAGGCAGGAAAGGGTAGGGGGCGGCTGTCGCAGCAGACGTCCGGACGCGGGTACTCAACGGATAGCTGACACCCCAATGGCCATGATCAAGCCACCGTCTCGTATCAGGCGCGCCTTGTGGCAGGAGCCCGAACAGGTCAGCAGCCGCGCGTTCGAGCCGCAATGCGGGCGGATGCAGCCGGCCGACCGATGGGTAGCGGCCACTGGGGCATTCCAGGCTGACGACGCCGATGTCCCCGGCGCCTTCATCGAGAAGTGCCATGTGGACGGCACCTGGCTCACCCCATAGGCCGAGCAAGCTCCAGTGGCCGTCGGCCAATTGCTCGACGGCAAAGCCCCATTTTTTCGGAGTCACCACGGCGCGCGACCACGGGAAATGATTTTCGACACGTTGGCCAGCAAGGATGAGATCGATCAGCGCGGGCATGCTCTTTCTCTCCTCTGCTCACCCCAGGATACTTGCGACGTGCTGGAACCATGTGACCAGCGGTGGCGGCAGATAGACGCCGGCGGCAAACACCAACGCCAAGTGGGAATACATCGGAATGTAGGACGCCTCAGCGGGTGCCGTGCTGCCGCGCGGTTCGCCGAAAGCGACGCCGGTCAGTCGAAGCAACAGGGCGCCGAAAGCGAGCAGAATCCCGAAAACCAACGGCATCGCCAAAAGGGGGTGCCTTGCAAATGTCGAACTCACGACCAGGAATTCGCTCATGAAGATGCCGAGCGGAGGCAGGCCGGCAATGGCAACGACGCCGATGACGAGCGCCCAGCCAAGCGCAGGATGCGTTTCCGTCAGTCCCCGGATTTCGGCGATGTTCTGTGTACCCTTGACCTGGGCAATGTGGCCGACCGTGAAAAAGATCGCCGACTTGGTCAGGCTATGCATGACCATGTGCAGCAGGCCGGCAAAATTGGCGAGCGGGCCTCCTATGCCGAAAGCGAACACGATGATGCCCATGTGCTCGATCGAGGAGTACGCGAACAGGCGTTTGATGTCGCGGCGGCGGTAGAGCATGAAGGCCGCGAAGACAAGCGACGTCAGTCCCATCGTGATCATCAATGGCCCAGGTGCGATCGCTTCCGGGCTTGCCGCGAGCAACAGCTTGAAGCGCAGCACGGCATAGAGCGCAACGTTTAACAGCAAGCCCGACAGCACTGCGGAAATCGGCGTTGGACCCTCAGCATGCGCGTCTGGCAGCCAGGCATGCAAGGGCGCAAGGCCGACCTTCGTCCCGTAGCCGAGCAGCAGAAAGATGAAGGCGACATTGAGCAGAGCCGGATCGAAGCGCGCGGCGTGAGCGATGAGCACCGTCCAGACCATCGCATTCGTCCCCTCGCCAACAACCGGCTGTGCAGCCATGTAGACGAGGATGGTGCCGAACAGTGCGAGCGCGATGCCGACGCTGCCCAGAATGAAATATTTCCAGGCGGCCTCCAGCGCTTCGTGCGTGCGGTAGATGCCGACCATAAGCACGGTGGTCAGCGTGGCAAGTTCCACCGCCACCCACATCAAGCCAATATTGTTCGAGACGAACGCCAGGTTCATGCCGAACATCATGACCTGGTACATTGCGTGATAAAACCGCAAGTTCGGGACTGTCAGCCGCCCGATCTCCAGTTCGTGGGCAATGTAGGAAGCGCTGAAGACGCTGGTGGTGAAGCCGACGAATGTGTTGAGCACGATAAAGACGATATTGAGATCGTCGACGAGCAGATACTGCCCGGGCTGCGGGCGGTCGGTGACAAGAAGCGACAGTGCGGCGAGCAAGGTCAGCAAGCTCGCAGCGACATTGACGCCCGCCGATATCCGGTATTTCGGCAGCACCGCCAGGAGTGCGGCCGCGAAGACCGGTATCAGCAAAATGGCGGCCACCGCATCGAGGGAAAACGCGGTCAACGGTGTTCTCCCCTGTAGTCGTCGAGCGCGCCGACATCCACCGAGTCGAACCTCTCGCGGATGCGGAACAGGAAGACTCCGATGACGATGAAGGCGATAAGGATCGAGAAGGCGACACTGATCTCGACGACCAGGGGCATGCCCTTGGCCCCCGTGGCGGCGAGGACCAGACCGTTCTCGAGCGACATGAATCCGACAACTTGGCTGACGGCGTTGCGGCGGGTGACCATCACCAGCAGCCCCAGCAAAATGATGGACAGCGCGAAAGCCAGGTCCTCGCGGGCGAGGGGATCAGCCTCGGGAGTGACGCGCAGCATCAGGACCATGGACAGGGCCACCAGGCCTATCCCCGCAAGCATGGTCGTACCGATGCCGACGGCGGTCTCGACGTCACGATGGATGCCGAGCCGCTGAATGATGCGATGAAGCCCGACAGGAATGACGATCGCCTTGAAGACGAGGGCGATCGCCGCCGTGACGTAGAGATGATGCGCGTCCTGAATGTATGCCTGCCAAGCTACGGACAGGGCCAGCACGATTGCATGAAGCGCAAAAACGTTGATCAGCGCAAAGAGGCGATCCTGATACAGCATCATGAAACTGACCAGCACCAGGCCGCCGGCAAGCAGGTGAGCGATGTCGAAGGTGAGGCCGTTCATCAGAGGCTCCGTGAGACGAACAGCAGGAGCGTGCCGAGCAGGGCCAGCATCAGTGCTGCCCCGAGGAAATCCGGGACGCGGAAGACGCGCATCTTGGCGATGGCGGTCTCAAAAACAGCGAGGAGAACGCCACAGACGGCAAGCTTGCCGACATAGGCGACGACACCCGGAGCAAGTGATTCCAGTCCTGCCTCGGCGCTCGCCAGTCCCCAAGGTAGGAAGACGCAGGAAATCAGCGACACATAGAGCAGAAGCTTGAGGAAGGCGGCAAACTCGATCATCGCCAGATGGCGACCGGAATATTCCAGCACCATCGCCTCATGAACCATGGTGAGTTCCAGATGGGTCGATGGGTTGTCCACGGGTATGCGGGCGTTTTCGGCGATCGCCACCATCACGAGGGCGATAAGCGACATCCCGAGCGACACCCGCAAGCCAACCTCCGGTGACCCCATGAAGGCGGCGACCGTTGAGAGTTGCGTAGCACCCGCGACGAGCGCCAGGCTGAACACGATGAGCAGCATGGCGGGTTCGGCCAGCGAAGCGATCATCACCTCGCGGCTCGAGCCGATGCCGCCAAAGCTCGTGCCGACGTCCATGCCTGCCAGCGCCAGGAAGAACCGGGCGCTTCCCAGCAGTGCGACAATGGCTATGAGATCGGCGGTCCAACTGAATGTAAGGCCGGCGGCGAATGTCGGGATGAGCGCCGCGCCGACCCAGGTGGTGGCAAAGATCAGATAGGGCGTCACGCGAAACAGCCAGGATGCGTTGTCCGCCAGAACGACTTCCTTGCGCATCAGCCGCAAGAGATCGCGGTAAGGTTGGATCAGGGAAGGACCCTGGCGGCGCAAGAGCCGTGCCTTCACCTTGCGCACGAATCCGGTCAGGAGCGGCGCCAGCAAAAGCACCAGCGCCATCTGCGCGCCTTGAACGGCCAACTCGAGAATCACGGCCATAGTGCGAGCACCAGGAGCAGGACAATGAGAAAGAGAAAGACGAGGGTCAGGTAGCGCCTGATCGTCAGGAACTGCAGATGGTTGAGGTGGTCGGTCGCAAAGTCGAGGGCCCGGCCGATAGGCAGGTACAGCGTCTCCCAGATCACATCATGCATTTCGACATTCAGACGAGCCGGACCGGTCTCGCCAGGTGCCGGCATTTCGACGGTTTCCCTTGCACGGAATACAAACGTGCCGAAGACGCGGCGGATAGGCTGCGCGAAGCTGACGGCCGTATACTGCGAGCTTGGGACCACATCCGGGAAGCCACAACCCCAGGCGGGACCCCGACGGAGTGCATGTGATGCAAAGCGATGGATCACATATGTCGCAGCGGATGCGGAAAAGGCGATGAACAGGAACACCAACAGGCCGTTGTAGGAACTGCGGCTCGCTGCAATCGGCACGATAGACAGCCAGGGCTGCGCCATCTGCACAGGCATCCGGCTGCCGATCAGTGGCAGTGTCACCGATGATAGGCCGTCTATCACAAGACCGGGCAGAATGCCGGCCAGGAGACAAAGGGCAGCGAGAACGAACATTGCCGCCAGCGAGTGGCGGTCGACCTCATGCGCCAGTTCCACCGCGGCCGAGCGTGGCCGGCCGAGGAATGTAATCCCGAACGCCTTTACAAAGCAGGCCGCGGCCAGTGCCGCCGACAGCGCCAGCAGACCGCCAACGGCGGGCACCATGACCTTCAGGCCCCATTGCGGCAGATCTGGGCTCTGCAATATGGCCTGAAAGGCCAGCCATTCGGAGACAAAGCCGTTGAAGGGTGGAAGTGCCGAGATCGCGACGCAACCGACGAGAAAGGCAAAACTTGTAAAGGGCATGCGATGGATGAGACCGCCCAGCTTCTCCATATCCCGCTCTCCGGTTGCCGTCAGCACGGCGCCCGCGCCGAAAAACAGCAGGCTCTTGAAAAAGGAATGATTGAGGACGTGGAACAGCGCGGCGGTGAGCGCCAGCGCTGCAGCCGATGGCATGGCGTTCGCCTTGAACGCGAGCGCGAGACCAAGGCTTACGAAGATGACGCCGATGTTTTCAATGGTGCTATAGGCGAGCAGTCGCTTCAGGTCCTTTTCCATCAGCGCGTAGAGGATGCCGAGAACCGCCGTCAGGCCGCCAAGAAAAAGCACGGCAACGCCCGACCACCATGCCCGCTCACCGAGCAGATCGAAAATAACGCGTATGAAGCCATAGACTGCGACCTTGGTCATCACGCCGCTCATGAGAGCCGAGACGTGGCTTGGCGCAGCCGGATGAGCGAGTGGTAGCCAAACGTGCAGCGGGACGAGTCCAGCCTTGGAGCCGGCACCCAGCAGCATGAGAACCAGGACGAAAGCAGCGGCGAACGGCGTGGGGTCGGCAGCTCGCATCGCGTCGAATGTATAGGTTCCATCGGATCCGGCGAGCAGGCCGAACGCAAGCAGCAGCGCGAGTGTGCCGAAGCTCGCCATCACGAGATAGATGTAGCCCGCCCGCGCATTGTCCTGCTCGCGATGGTGCGCCATGACGAGCGCCCAGGAGGCGAGCGACATGAATTCCCAGGAAAGCAGGAAAGTGAAGGCGTCGTCGGCGACCACGACAAGGTTCATTCCGGCTAGGAAAGCCGGGAAGAACGGCAGCACCCGATGCGGCGCAGACTCATGCCTGCCATAGCCGAGGCCATAAAGACTGGCCATGGAGCCGCCGAAGTTGACGACGATGAGGAAGAAAGTCGAGAGCGCATCCAAACGGAAATGAGCGCCAATCCATGGCAATCCAAGAGGCAACACCACAGTCGACGGGGTGACGGGATTGTCGGCGATGCGGCTCGCCAGAACCATGAGCACAGCCGCCGAAATACCTAGCGTCAAGCCGTAGATCAGGCGTGTTCCCGAGTCCGATCTGCGGCTTTCCGCAATCGCAAGCACCGCAGTCCCCAGGAGCGCAGCAACGCCCCACAGGAGGACCGCGGCCCCCGAAATCACGCCACGCTCCTCACGGGGAGTTTGGCATCCGTATCGACCCCGCCCAGAATCTTGGCGGGGTCAAAATCCGCTTTCAGTCGCACGCCGCGCCCGCCGATTTGGCTGGAGGCGCCTTCAGCGATCAATTCCACGCCGGCGAGGTCAAGTGCCCCGATCAGCTTCATGAGAGAATCGACGTTACCCCGAATAATCGACTCGCTGGCTTCCATGCGTTGAATTGTCGGCACGGAAAGACCGGACAATTCGGCAAGCCTGCGCTGGTCGATGCCAAGGAGTGCCCTCGCGGCACGCAACTGTGGAGCAGTTATCACGGTCGCATCCCCTTTTTGATCAGCTTTGAGATATTATCTCTACGCCTTGCAGCATATATTAAAATGCGGCGCATTCAATTAATGATGCGTGACGCATCTGTCTTGAAGTTGTAGAAAACCGGGCGATACGTCCCGCGCCTCGAACCAAAGCATGCGACCAGTCCCGTCACGGCCAGTGTTGTCGCCAGCCATCTCGGGTTGCGCCTGATGGGGCTGGAAATGGGCCTTATCTCGGCCGGCTCTTGCCGTTGGGGCCGGTCTCATCGTGCTTCAGGATCAGCCCAACAGATAGCTGCCGAAATCTAGGAACCGCGCCTTCGCGAATGTGCTGCCAAATCTGGCATGCGGCAAAGCTCTGTAGCGCTACTGCCAAAGCCGCCTCATGCGAACGGAGACGTCCTCCAGGACTGGCATGGAGGCCAGCACGAGGAGAATGGCCGCGAGAAACAATGTCGCCGCGAAGCCGACATGCTTGAAACCCACAGCGCCGATGACGCCGCCCAGAAAGAACAATGCCACAAGCGACGCCAGCAGCCTCAGCTTTCTTCGATCCGCCTTCACGAACAGTTCGTCCGAGTCACTCCCCGAGATGTTCCAATAAAGCAGCTTGCCGAGCTCGATGTCAGTCACCAGGCCAGTGACATGCGTTGTCCGGATTCTGGCTTCCGACAGCTTGGTGATGATGGCGTTCTGCAAGCCCATGATGAAGCAAAGCAGCATCACCGTCATCGGCACAAACAGGGCTTCATGACGCGCAAGATGGCTGCCGAGCAGACCGAAGCAGATCAGCAGAACCGCTTCCAGGACAAGCGGGAACGCGTACTCGCCCTGCAGACCCTGCCGCCTTCCCCAGTTGACCAGCACCGCTGAGCAGGCGGCGCCTGCGACAAACGACAACAAGGCCCCCAATCCGGAAAGCGCCAGTTCGACATTGCCGAGTGCCAGGTGATCAGCCATCGACGAAACGATGCCTGACATGTGGGATGTATACTGTTGGACCGCCAGAAAGCCGCCAGCATTGGCGGCTCCTGCGATGAACGTCAGAAAGCGAGCGAGGTGCCGGTCGGCTCTTTCGCTACGCTCTTTTCCGGTCAGCCGGCGCAGATACAGGATCATGAGCGAACCTTGCCTTTCCATGCGGAAAAGCGGGACCGCAAGCTGACATGCCGGGAGAGGCTCATTGGGTGTTTCGGGAAGAAAGGGAAGACGAAGGACGGTGAATGCGTGGCGCCGAGGGCGTGCTTTGTATGATCTAGTCTGGCATGCCCAACAGCGTATCTGGATGCCGGAACCTGACGCCACGGCCGCCATCGTCGCTACGCATATGTTCGCTGAGAAGGTCGACACCGGCGCGGTTCAGCGCGTTGATCATTTTCATCAAACTATCGACAACGCCCCGCACATTGCCTTGGCTGGCTTCCATTCGATGGATCGTGGGCAGCGAGAGGCCTCCCATTTCCGCCGGGGTTTTCTGGTCGATGTTGAGAAGGGCGCGGGCGGTACGAAGCTGGGAAGCAGTGATCATCGAGGTGTCAGTGTCTGAATATGAGAAGTGATACTCGCGATAGTATCATTGACGTATCAGACATCAATACAAAGCGAAAAATAATGATCTGCCCTTCGCAGAGAGAACCTTGGCGATTATCGTGTCCGCATGACTCAACGCTACAGACCTTTCAGGATCCGACCGGCACCTGGACCGTCAAGGATGCTCGTACCGGGCGGCCCCCCGAGATGGGCAGCCGAACCATCGTTGGAATGGACCAGCACGATGCCGAGGAACTCGCCGATCTCCTCAACGGGCTGAATGCACAAAGGCAGGAAGCGAAATCATGAAGGAATTTGGTAGCGGGAGACCGCTACATCGCAAGACCCACTATCGAAGAGGCGTTCTTCTGCTATCGGAGGCACGCGGCTTAGTCGAGAGTTTTCCATTTTTGGCGATGGACCGACGTTCTCCGAAGGCAGAGGTTGCAGGTTCGAATCCCAACCGGGCGAGTGCGCTCGCGTCCGGTGGTTTTCGGACGTTGCCGAAGAGGGGCATCGCGGATCTATGACCTTTCGGAATATCCGCGCAGCAAGGCCTTTGCGATCTCTCGTGCATTTGGGGTCAGTTCTGCATCGGGCAGTTCGCCGGCCGTCCAGAAGGACAGAACGCCGCGAAAGGCGAAGGCAAGCTGCCGGGGCAAGCAGCGCAGCGCTTGCTCTGGCTCGGTTAGAGCCAACCCTTCGCCGGCGCCCACCGCGAGCGACCACAGGGCTGTGGAATGTGTCAGGACATCGCCTGGAGACGGGCCGGCAGAGCCGATCCATCCCATTACGGCGCGGTTCACCTCCGGTTCCTCAAGCATTACCGCAGTCGCCACGCCAATGGCGAAGAGCACCCGGTCGGCCGCGTGCGGGAGCGGCGGCGCCTCGGTGAAGTGCTTCGTCATCTTGTCGATCCGACGTCGCGACAGGGCGTGCATGATCGCCGTCTTGCTTCCGAACTGGTTGAACGGTGTCGCGAAGCTGACGCTGGCCTCGGCGGCAAGATCCCGCATCGAGAAATCAGCCTTGCCCTTGCGGAGCAGTCGTTCCGCCGCGTCGATCACACGCTGGCGGACCGGCTCGCCTCTGGCGTGGGTGGAAGGGACTGGGGTCTTGTCGTGGGCCATGCCATTGTCTATATCATGATATAGTTACGAAGATAGCGGAGAATGCTCATGACAGCGACTGCCCCGAAAACCTTTTTGATCACCGGCGTCAGCTCTGGTCTCGGACGAGCCTTTGCTTCCGGCGCGCTGGACGCTGGCCATCATGTGATTGGCACCGTGCGACGAGACGACGATGCGAAGACCTTCACAGCGCTCGCGCCCGATCATGCCAATGCGCTCGTGTTGGACGTAACTGATTTCGACGCGATCCCGGCGGCGGTGGCCGATGCGGAACGTCAGGTCGGTCCGATCGACGTGCTTGTGAACAATGCCGGCTACGGTCATGAGGGCGTTCTCGAGGAGTCCTCGATGGATGACTTGAAGCGCCAGTTCGCTGCCAACGTCTTCGGCCCTGTCGCGATGATGAAGGCGGTCCTGCCGGGCATGCGTAAACGGCGCCTCGGCCGCATCATCAACGTGACCTCCATGGGAGGATTCATCACCATGCCCGGGATCAGCTTCTACTGTGGAAGCAAGTTCGCGCTCGAAGGGATCTCCGAGGCGTTGGGCAAGGAAGTCGCGGGCTTCGGCATCCGTGTGACGGCGCTTGCTCCGGGCCAGTTCCGCACGGATTGGGCTGGCCGCTCCATGGATCGCACGCCGCGGAGCATTGCCGACTATGATGTGGTGATGGATCCGATGCGCGCCGCGCGGCAGGCCAAGAGCGGCAATCAGCCTGGTGATCCGGCCAAGGCGGCGCAGGCGCTGCTCGCTTTGGTCGAAGCGGAGAATCCGCCCGTGCGCCTGTTCTTGGGCGATGATGCGCTCGGTCTGGTTGATCAAAAGCTCGACGGGATGCGGACCGAAATCGCTGCCTGGGACGTGTTGTCCCGATCCACCAACTTCGAGAGGACGGGGGTGTGATGCATTCGCAGATCAAGGCCAACGGTATTGCCCTTCATGTGGTTGAGCTGGGCGATGGGCCGGCGGTCCTGTTCTGCCACGGCTTCCCCGACACCTGGCGCGGGTGGCGGCGACAGATGGAGGCGGTCGCCGCCGCTGGCTTTCGCGCGATCGCGCTCGACATGCGGGGCTATGGCAGGAGTGCGGCGCCTGACGATCCGAACGCTTATACGATCCTGCATACGGTCGGGGACGCGATCGGCGTCTTGGACGCGCTCGAAATCGCAACCGCGGTGATCGCCGGCCATGACTTCGGCGCCGCGACCGCATGGAACGCCGCTCTGATGCGCCCTGATCGGTTTCGGGCGGTGTTCGGAATGAGTGTTCCGTTTGCCCCGCGCGGCGAGAAGAGCTTCCTCGAAATGATGATGGCGGCCGGACGCTCCGATTTTTACATGTTCAGTCGCATGTTGCCGGGCGCCGAAGCGGCATGGACGCCCGCGCGAGAACGATTTCCCGCCAACCTCTACTGGTCGTCGGCAGCCGCTCCGAAGGCTGAACGTTGGACGATGTTCAATCGGGATCTGCCCAAATATCGAAGCCTGCCCGATTCACTACCAGAATGGGCCGATATCGCGGACATCAACTCGACCATCGAGGATTTCGAGCGTACCGGGTTTCGAGGAGCGCTGAACTATTATCGGTCACTCCAGCACGGCTTCGAACTTACGGCAGCGCTCAAGGGGGCCGTGGTCACGCAACCATCTTATTTCCTCGCGGGCGGCGAGGACGGCCTCAAAGATATCGGCGGCAATCTGACCGAAGAGAGGCTGCGCAAAGTCCTTCCAGGGTTGACGGGATGGCGGCTGATCGCCGGTGTCGGACACTGGCCCCAACTCGAGGCGTCGGACGAGACCAACTCGGCATTGATCGGCTTCCTAAGCGCTCTCGACTAGGCGCTTGGATTTTCGCCGCAAGCCGCACTCAGAGCCGCCAGCAGGCCGGCGGGTGTCGGTTCGAAGCTCAGACCGACTTTCTCATAATCGCAGCTGATATCGGTGTGATTGATGTCGTGAGCCTTGCGAGCCTCCGCGCGCTCGCAGAGCGCTTCGAACTGCTGCTCGCCGATGCGACCTATGCGATCCGAACCTAGCTCGCTTTCCATTCAACTCCTCTGGCCTGAACCTTAAACGCGTGCCGGCATATGAGCGGCGTCGAGCCGCCGACGAATCAACGACACGATCGATAGCAGGTCTTCGGTGTCCTCCTTGGCCCAGTGGATGCGCGCTTCATGAGCCGTCGGGTTGCGAAACATGCCGAACGTACCGCGCACCACGTTGGCGAAACCGTTTTGCTCGCTGCGTTCGCTGACTGTGCTGCGCGGATTGATAGCCAGGAGTGGTGGGTCGCCGGCGAGCACCCTATCGACTAAAGGCGCTCCGTCCGTCAGCCCCGTGCGCGTCCGCATCTTGTCTGCCACGCTCTTCACCGCCTCCTGGACGGCATGAAAGTAGTTGTCGGCAAGCAGCTCGGCGCGGCAAAATTTGAGCACGTCGGGATGTACCCCTCGGCCCTCGAGGTCGGCTCGAAGTTCCCGCGCCCGCCGTTGTGTCTCTGGCAATGTCTGCGCGGCTTCTGCCGATGTGAGATTCCCGGCTTGATCCACGACCAGGCCGGCGAATGCCGAGGCCTGATTGAGGAGCGCTCGCATCGGCTCGAACCGCTCTGGATCGCGACTGTATCGCGAGGGCCTCATTGCGAGGCGAATGAATTCCAGAACGTGCGTGCGGTTCTGTTTGGAGTTCTGACTCTCTACAAAGGCATTGTAGATGCGGACACGCTTCGTGCCTGGCCCCGGATCGATCATCTTGCTTGATGGGATCAGGTGCTGGATCTCCGGCCCCGTGAGCCCCTGGGTGATATCGCCCAAGGCACCGGCGATGGCTTCCAACTGGTCCTGCGAGAGGAACGCCATGTCCCGCCTCACCGACCGTAGGTGAGCCGCCGCAGGAAGGTCCTGACGGTAACAAGAACCACATGCAGGCGGAAGGTGCTGTGGTCTTCATCCGAGAGCCCTGGGTGCGACCCCTCGGTGTGCAGCATCTTGAAGAGGCCGTTGACGTAGTTCTTCCCGTCCTGGGTCCACTCGTTCCGATCCGCCGCTAGGAAGCCGATTTCTGCGAGCAGGGCGCGCCGGTTTTCAGAGCTCGGCCGTTGAGCTGCTTCCTGCGGTCGCACATTGCGGGATGCACGGAGGTTCTTGGCGGAATCCGGATTGGGCGACGCCGAAAAAGCCGCCTTTGCCCATGGCAACTGGCTTCGGCTGCTGAAAGGTAGTGGCCGAGACGCTGCAGGCGCACCCTGCCATCGCCGAGATGGATAGAATGGAGGCGGGCCGGCGCGCATGGCTGTCATGCCCCAGCTCCGCACAGGCCAGGAACCTTCTTTTGCCTGCTCCACGGTGAAATGGAAGTCCTCGAACCGCCGCGCTTCGATACGAGGCAGCATGTCCGAAAACTGCGCCCTGGTGACTTGGAGAGGGGCCTAAAGCGGTTTGCCAGCGCGTATCATGGCGCGCGCAATCGCGAGTTGGGCTTCGGTCTTTGCATTCTCTTTCTGGGTCATATTGTCGGCGGCAATAAGCCGCTTCAGCGCCCGCAATGTCTCCGCTCGGGTCCATCCCACTTCTAGCATGCAATCGGTGATCGCCTGAAAGCCGGGCTCCATGGCTTCCTCGCAATCTAGCGAGCGGTCTGCATAGTCATAGTCAAGTTTGTCTCTGGGTGGATTGATCATTTTCACTCCATATCCGCCACGTCGCCGCTGGTGAAAAGCACTGTGGGCGGCCCATAGTCGCCAAGTGCCGGATCGGCGTCGCGACTCCATGCTATGACGCCTATATGCTTGCCCGCCAGCGCCTTTGCGATGCGCACCGCGCGGTCCTCGCTTTGCTGGTCGGTCGGGCCGTATGCTGTGAACAGTTCGCCATCCTCGCCGCGGTCGAACGCCACGACAACGATCAGCTTCGGCGTTTTCGGATCTGGCGCATGGTCGGACACTCATTGCGTCCTGCCGGACCGGAGATGCATCTCGATCTTATTGATCGCCTTGGTCAGGACATCGACTGCCTGCAGATTGACAGCGACGTCGAAGTTACCTTGCGCCGTTTCAAATATCAGAACGCCGACTTTGGTCTCGTCGTCGCTCATCATGCCTATTCCAATGCCGGTGGGCATGTAGGATGGTTTTTCTGGCATGGTCTCTCCTTATGCCGGTGTGGCCTCGTCAGCCGTTCGGCCAGTTGCCCGTGCGACCTGGAGTGGCCGAGCACGATCGACATATGATGGCGCCCGCGTTATCCGGTTCACCACTATTCGAAATGCATCGACTGGCCGCGCATCATTGCCAGGGTCAGTGCGATTGCGGGATTTGCAGGCGGCTTCTCCATAAGCAAGGACCCGTCGAAATCGCGCCACGCTGCCATGCGCAGTTCGTCACCGTCCTCGCTGGCTGCAGGATCGAAAACGTGGGCATCATAGGGATCCCGGTCAATCTCGATCGTCCATTCCTTGAGCGCCTTGCGAGCCATTTTTTCAACCTGGGCAAGGTCGCTGGTGAAGAAGGGGATACGGTCGCCATCTTCCGAAAGCGGCTCAACCCGATCGAGCGTCGGCCGCTCGGGCACCCAACCGAGAACGAAGGCAATATCGAAATCGATCTGGCGGTCCGGGCCAGCTGTAACCTCCAGCCGTTTGACGACGTCCGGATAGAGTTGCTTGCGCGCCGGCCACGTCTCCGGAAGCGCCTCGGCTTGCAACCGCGTCCGGGGCACGTCGATCAGTTCCATGATCTGATGGCGCGGAACTTTGTCCTCCGGCCAGCCCGCACAACATGCAGTCGTCGCAGCCTCGTCGGCTTCCATCCAGACTGAAGCAGCCCGGTCCTCGTCCTCGGTGGGCTTGTCGTCTTCCGGAAAGCCTTTGATATCCCACCCTTCCAACGCGAACAAACCTTCCGCGCCTTGCAATGCCGTAATGCCGGCCCGTGCGAAAACTGCTTCGGCTGCCGCGACGCCGCGTGCCAGTTCTTCAGGTGTTGCATCTTCAATGTTCAAGCGAAGTTCCATGGTTCGCCTCCTGTATCAATCCTTCCGGTAGTGAACAAAATAAGAACATCGGTGTCAATAGACTCCTGACAACGGCGAAATAATCTCGTTTTTTCAGCGGGATAGAACACTCGGAAACGGTCGATGCTCCGTGCTCAATTCCCAAGGCGACTGCATCCCCGGCCGATGCTATAGGCGGACCGCCGCGGACAGGGACAGTCGGTCCCGCGTCCCGTCCTGCGGCCGGCGCTTTGCTGACGCTCCTACGGCTGTCCTGTTAACCGCCCGCGGCGAGGGCGATTTTCCTCGGTCCCGCGCGCGACAATGTCCGCATTTGCGGACGCGCGCAGGACTACGGTTTATGCGCCGTTTTTCCTTGGGGCGCCGACAGTCGCCGGCGCGGACGTCCAACCGGACAAGGCGGCCTTCGACATATCGTCCTGCCGGCCGACTCTATCGGTGCCACCGGGCGGGCGGTCGCGACAAACATTTTCTTCCGCAGCGCCACCTCACCATGCCATTGACTCTTTATTAGGAAGAGAACAAATGAGGAACATACCGCCAGCTTTTCGCGTTCAGGGGACTGATGAGTGCATCGACGCCAAACGCTGCCATTTCCGGTCTTCGAGATCGCATTGCGCGTCTCGAAGGGGGCAATGCGCGCGAACGAGCGGTTCTGCCTTTCGGTGTCGCTGCTATCGACAGCCATCTGCCGGGAGGCGGTGTGGCACTTGGCTCCCTTCATGAAGTTGCCGGTGGCGGCAATGGCGCAATCGATGGCGCTGCCGCCTCGCTTTTTGCGGCCGGAATTGCAGCGAGGACGAAAGGAAAGGTGCTGTGGTGTGTGACGCGCCAGGATCTGTTTGCCCCGGCAATCGCCCAGGCCGGACTTCACCCGGACCGCGTGATCTATGTCGAAGCAGGTGACGAGAAATCCTTGCTCGCCTGCTTCGAGGAAGGCCTGCGGCACGTGGGGCTTGGCGCTGTGGTTGCCGAAGTTGCCCGTCTGTCGATGACGGCCTCGCGCCGCTTGCAGCTTGCATCCGAGGGGTCTGGCGCGCTGGGCATCGCCATCCGCCGCTGGCGCCGCCAGACGGAAGCTGCCGATTTCGGGCAGCCGACGGCGTCTGTCACGCGCTGGCGGGTTTCTGTCTTGCCATCGCGGCCGCTTCCAGTGCCGGGCGTCGGCCGAGCACGATGGCAACTTGAACTGATCCGGTCTCGTGGAGGCGAAACGCTCGATATCGAAGTGGAGGCATGTGATGCAAAGGGTCGTCTCGCTCTTCCTTCCAAGCTGGTCGACCGACCGGCTCAGAAGGAAATTGGGCGACGTCTCGCCGCGGCCGGATAGGCCCTTGGTGCTGGTCGGGCGGCAGGGCAATCGCCGCTTGGTGACCGCCGTCGATCGCGCGGCACTGGAAGCGGGCCTGCGCGTCGGAATGCCGGCGACGAAGGCGCAGGCCCTGGTCCAGGGGCTGGCGGTCATGGATGCCGAACCCGATGCCGACGCGGAGGCATTGGAGCGGCTGGTCCTATGGGCATTGCGGCGCTATGCGCCGATCGTAGCTGCGGATCCTCCCGACGGATTGGTCATGGACACGACCGGCGCCGATCACCTTCATGGCGGTGAGCGCTTGATGCTGGCCGATATGGTCGAGCGTCTCAGCCAGGTTGGCTTCTCGGCGCGGTCAGCGATTGCCGATAGCTGGGGTGCTGCTCATGCGGTGGCGCGGTACGTCAAGCAGACCGTCAGTGTGGTTGGCGTCAACGCAACCGTCGACGCCATTCGTCCTCTGCCCATCGCGGCACTGCGGTTGCCCGATGCGATCGTCAGCGGTTTGCGAGTTCTGGGCTTCGACAGGGTGGGGGAGCTTCTGAACCAGCCACGCGCGCCGCTGACCCTGCGCTTCGGGCCGGAACTGGGCCGCCGGCTTGACCAGGCTTCTGGACGCCTTGCCGAACCGATAGAGCCGGCGCGACCAGCCGATGTGGTCGAGGTCAAACGAGCCTTTGGCGAACCCATCGGTGCGGCCGAGACTATCGCCCGCTATGTCGGCAAGCTTGTTCAAGCGCTGTGTGCCGAGCTTGAGACCAAAGGCCTTGGCGCCCGGCGCCTCGACCTGCTGCTTTTCCGCGTCGACAACCGCATCGAAGCCATTCGCGTCGGCACGGCCTTGCCTGTCCGGGATGTGAAGCGGCTGACGCGTCTCATCTGCGACAAGATCGAGAAGATCGATCCGGGCTTCGGCATCGAGTTGATGCGCTTGTCCGCGCCCCTGGCCGAACCAGTGACACCCAGGCAAACCATTTCGTCTCTGATCGGGCAACGCGACGCGGACATCTCGGACCTGATCGACATACTCGGCAACCGTGTCGGCGAGGAGAGGCTGTATCGGTTTACCCCAGTTGCCAGCGACGTGCCGGAGCGATCGTTTCGGCGCGTGGCTCCGGAATCGGTAGAAACCGGCCACGCCTGGCCAGACCACTGGCCACGCCCGGCTCGTTTGTTTGCCGTGCCGGAGCAGATCGAGGCGATAGCGCTGCTGCCGGATCACCCGCCGGCCAGCTTCACCTGGAGAGGCATTCGTCGAAGGGTGAAGCGGGCCGACGGTCCTGAGCGTGTTTTCGGCGAGTGGTGGAAGCGTGATGCCGAACTCGCCGCCGTGCGCGACTATTTTCAGGTCGAGGATGAAGCCGGCGAGCGGTTCTGGATTTTTCGCGCCGGCGACGGCGAGGATGCAGCAACAGGTTCCCATCGCTGGTTCCTGCACGGCATCTTTGGATGACCGCGCCTTACGTCGAGTTGCAATGCACCTCGCATTTCTCTTTCCTGCGCGGCGCCAGCTCCTGCGAGGAACTGTTTGCGCAAGCAGCATGCATGGACATGCCGGCCCTTGCCGTTTGCGATCGCAACAGTCTGGCCGGCATCGTGCGAGCCCATGAGGCCGCCAAGGCGACCGGCGTCAGGCTGATCGTCGGCTGCCGGCTGGATCTGGCGGAAGAGATCTCCATCCTGGTTTATCCAACCAACCGCGCATCCTACTCCCGCCTTTGTCGCTTGCTGTCGCTGGGCAAGAAACGCGGCGGCAAGGCCAAATGCGTGCTGCATTGGGCCGATCTTGTCGCCTATGGCGAGGGCCTCGTCGCGGTGTTCGTTCCCGACCAGGCCGACGATACGTGCTCACTTTGGCTGCGCCGGCTGCGCGATGCATTTGGCGATCGAACCTACATGGCGTTGACGCTGCGGCGCCGCCCCAATGACGCTTTGCGGCTGCATGATCTGTGCAACCTTGCCGGGCAGGCCGGCGTGCCGACGGTCGTCACCAACGATGTGCTCTTCCACGAGCCGTCACGGCGCATCCTGCAGGATGTCGTCACCTGCATCCGGCACAATGTCACGGTCGATGATGCCGGTTTTCGGCGCGAGCGGCATGCCGACCGTTACCTGAAACCGCCCGACGAAATGGCGCGGCTGTTCGGCCGCTATCCCGAGGCGATCGCTCGCACGGTAGAAATCGCAGAGCGCTGTCGGTTTTCGCTGGACGAACTTGCCTATCAATATCCCGAGGAGCGCATGCTGCCGGGCCTGACGCCTCAGCAGGCACTGGAAAAGCTGACATGGGAAGGCGCGACGGAGCGGTTTCCTGAAGGCGTGCCGGACAAGGTTGTTGGCACGCTCAAGCATGAATTGCAGCTCATTGAGAAGCTGCAATACGCGCCCTATTTTCTGACGGTCAATGCGATCGTTCGCTTTGCCCGCAGTCAGGACATTCTTTGCCAGGGCAGGGGGTCGGCGGCCAACAGCGCCGTCTGCTACGTGCTTGGCATCACCTCGATCGACCCCGACCGAAATGATCTCCTGTTCGAGCGCTTTGTCTCGGAAGAGCGGCGTGAGCCGCCTGACATCGATGTCGATTTCGAGCACGAGCGGCGTGAAATCGTCATGCAATGGGTGTTCGACACCTATGGCCGTGAACATGCAGCACTGTGCTCGACCGTCATTCGCTATCGCTCCAAGGGCGCTTTGCGCGACGTCGGCAAGGCGCTCGGTCTGCCCGAAGACCTGATCAAGATGCTGTCGTCGCAGGTCTGGGGCTGGTCGGACGAAGGCGTTCAGCCGAAACACGCCGAGGAGCTGAACCTCAATCTCGGCGATCGCCGTCTTCGCCTGGCGTTGGATCTCGCCAAACAGCTCATCGGCGCCCCGCGCCACTTGTCGCAACATCCCGGCGGCTTTGTTTTGACCCGCGACAGGCTGGACGATCTGGTGCCGATCGAACCGGCGGCGATGAAGGATCGTCAGGTTATCGAATGGGACAAGGATGATATCGACGCGCTGAAGTTCATGAAGGTCGACGTGCTGGCGCTGGGCATGCTGTCCTGCATGAAACGTGGCTTCGATCTCTTGGTCCAACACAAGGGCATTACGCTCGATCTCGCCACGATCCCGGCTGAGGATCCACGCACCTATGCGATGATCCGCAAGGCAGATACGCTGGGCACCTTCCAGATTGAATCCCGCGCCCAGATGTCGATGCTGCCGCGCATCAAGCCGCGCACCTTCTACGACCTGGTCATCGAGGTGGCGATCGTTCGGCCGGGGCCGATCCAGGGCGACATGGTGCATCCGTATCTGCGCCGGCGCGAAGGCAAGGAAGAGGTTGTCTATCCCAAGCCCGAGCTCGAAAAGGTGCTTGGAAAAACACTGGGCGTGCCGCTGTTCCAGGAGCAGGCGATGCGGGTGGCGATTGAATGTGCCGGCTTCACGCCTGGCGAAGCCGATCAGCTGCGTCGTGCCATGGCGACCTTCAAACACACCGGCGGCGTCTCCAGCTTCGGCGCCAAGCTGATTGGCGGCATGGTGAAGAACGGGTATCAGCGCGAATTCGCCGAAAAGACCTTCAAGCAGCTGGAAGGCTTCGGCAGCTACGGCTTTCCCGAAAGCCATGCCGCGAGCTTCGCGCTGATCGCTTACGCCTCGTCGTGGATGAAGTGCCATCACCCCGACGTGTTCTGTGCGGCCCTGTTGAACGCTCAGCCGATGGGGTTTTATGCGCCGGCGCAGATCGTTCGCGATGCCGGCGATCACGGGGTCGAGGTCCGTCCGGTCTGCGTCAACGCCTCGCGCTGGGACTGCACGCTCGAGCCCACCGACGACGAGGGTCGCTTCGCCGTTCGCCTTGGTTTGCGCATGGTGCGAGGCCTCGCCAATGCTGACGCGGCGGTCATCGTCACCGCACGTGCCGACCAGCCCTTCGGGTCGGTGGACGATCTCTGGCATCGCGCTGGTGTTCCCGCGGCCTCGCTGGCTGAACTCGCCCAGGCTGACGCGTTCCAACCGTCCCTATCGCTGGCGCGGCGTGAGGCACTGTGGGCGATCAAGGCGCTGCGCGACGAGCCGCTGCCGCTGTTTGCGGCGGCTTCGGCTCGCGCGCAAAAGACGGTGGCGGAGATCCAGGAGCCGGTCGTGACTTTGCGCGCCATGACGGCCGGCGGCGAGGTTGTTGAAGATTACGGCCATGTTGGGCTCACGTTGCGCGATCATCCCGTTTGCTTCCTGCGCGCCGACTTGCGCCGCAAGCGCATCGTCTCATGCCGCGAGGCCATGCAGGCGCGTGACGGACAATGGCTGGAGGCTGCCGGTCTTGTGCTGGTCCGGCAGCGGCCTGGCTCGGCCAAGGGCGTCATGTTCATCACACTTGAGGACGAGACGGGAATTGCCAATCTGGTCGTTTGGGTGAAGGTCTTCGAAAAATACCGCAGGGTTGTGCTGGGCGCCGGTATGATTGGCGTCTATGGACGCATCCAGCGCGAAGGCGAGGTGGTTCATCTCGTCGCTCATCGGCTCAGCGATCTCTCCGCTGATCTGGCGAGCGTTGGCGATCGCGATGCTGCCTTCCCGCTGCCGCATGGGCGTGGTGATGAATTCCATCACGGCAGCCCTACGCCCGACCCGCGCGGGCTGCCGAAAGGGCCGCGGCCGCGGAATATTATCGATCCCTATCTCCACATCGACCAGATCAAGGTGAAGACGCGGGATTTCAAATAGGTGGTGCAGCAAGGCGTTAGCCGAAAAATGGCTGAATTCGTCGATACGCATCGGCCATCGCTCAATCGGTACTTCCGCCGTTTTCAGAGAAAAGCCTTGAACGCTGCTGCGAGAGCGGCGGGATTTTCTTCGGCGACATGGTGCCCGCTCTTGATCCCAAAGCCGCCCACGTCATCGGCCCAGTGCTTCCAGATGGCAACCGGATCGCCATAGATCTGCTCCAGATCGTCGTCGAGCGACCAAAGGCAGAGCATCGGACAGCGCACCCTTCGACCGGCATCTCGATCCTCACGGTCATGGCGATGGTCGATTCTGATACCTGCGCGGTAGTCTTCGACCATCCCATGGACGACAGCGGGATCGTGGATGAACGAAACCAACTCGTCATAGGCATCGCGTCCCATCTCATCTGGCCGCAAAGGGCTGTACCATGCCGTTGGGTCTCCCAGGATGGCCCGTTCCGGCTTCTCGGGTTGAGCGAAGAAGAACCAATGGTACCAATCGCGGGCAAATTTCCAGTCGGCACGCTCGAGATGCTCGAGAACTGGCAACCCATCCACGGTAATCAGCTTTCGCACCAGGTCGGGATGGTCCATCGCCATTCTGAAAGCGACCAGGCTGCCACGGTCATGCCCGGCGACGAAGAAAGTCTGATGGCCCAGCGTTTCCATGACCTGCACCAGTGCTGAAGCCTTTGCCCGCTTGGACGAGAACCTGCTCTGCGGGTCGTCGGCCGGTATGTAGGAGCGCCCGAAGCCCGGGAGGTCGGGGCACACGATCCTGAAATCTGCCGACAGCAAGTCCGCGACCTGTCCCCAAGTCATATGCGAGCGAGGATGGCCATGGATCAGAAGCAGCGGCGGTCCAGATCCGCCATGCCGAAGCCGTATCGGCCCGCCCTCGGTTTCCATCATTTCAAGCACGAAGTTGTCGAACATCTACCATCCTCAAAAATGGGCGGTTGTCAGCTTGAAAAACTCTCTGAGCATGGCATGGTTCAGAACACGCCAATCGCGACTGCAGGCTAGCCAACCGTCCGGGAAGATTCGCTTAGCGCCTCTTCTGGACGTGTGAATGGCTGCAAGACGGATCTAACGGAGCAGTCCCTCGTCGTCGAACGCGTCCCAGCCCTTCAACTTGGGGGGAGGGTCATCTCTGGGGTTATTCCCGGCACCGCGAACCTTCTCGCAACCCTTTCCAGCCCGCGTCAGGGCGGCCTTGCCGGCACCCCGTCGCCTGTTCTCGGTAACTTGCTGCGCGTCCTCTTCGCGCCAAAGGCTTGCCAGGTCACGATCGAGGACGTCCTCGATGTGCCGAGGGTCGAAGACATGGAAAGTGACGGCCTTTGACCGTCCGCGCATCTTCACTGTGCGCGTGCCGATGCTTTGCAGCCGTCCGTCCTTGAGCCACTTGTGACGCTCGCGCGAAGAGATCGTCAGGACATCCTCCGCCTCGCGGGGCAGCACGGGCAGCACTTCGATCCCCTCAACGGTCTTCGAGACTTTCGCCGAGACGGCCTCGAACGCGCGTGCCTCAGATTCCGGCATCCGCAACACGATGCGTCCCGTTTCGGCCTTAACAAATTTCCTCACTGCCCAGGGCAGTTGGGCTCGCAATTCGCGTTCAATCCCCTTCGTGCGCACAGACGAGCCAAGTGTTGCCGCTGGTGATAGTGGCCATTCGGCAATCAGCGTCGGAGATGATGTTGTGCCTTTTTCTGACGTCTTCGGATCCGCATGGCGAGGCCCGAATTTGTGAAGCAACCTGATACCTGCTTGCGCCAATGCTTTAAGGGCCGGTGCCTTGCGGTTCCCGACGCTTTTGCGCGGTTGCGCGTTTGTCATTTCTCCTGTTTAGCCAATGGACACCTCAACGGCGGGATCGGGCTGAGCCTTAGCCGGTTCCTTCTCGTACGGTTTCGACCGCCAACGAACCGGCGGGCAGGGCCTTCAACAGCTCGGGCTCCGGTCTTGTGAGATGAATCCATGCCGCCCAGTCCTCCGGGCGGAGGACGACAACCTGGCGATTGTGGATCGGCGCGACATCCGGTCCCGGTTCCGTCGTCGGCATTGTGAATGTGGATGCCTTGTTGCCCTCGCCATCGCGCCAAAGCCCGGCGATCGCCATGAACGAAGGGCCGTTCAGCGTGAAACGATGCTTCGCCTTTGGATATTTCGTCCCGGTGAATTCGAAGAAGGCCGATGCCGGGATGAGGCACCGCTTGCTGTTGCCGAAATTCCGACCCTCAGAGCGGAAGTTGAAGACCGGCCCGCCTTTGGGGCCGGATGGAGGGAAGGCAAACGTCATCCGTGTGAGTTCGATCGTGTTGCCGGCGGCGCGCATGATTGGAGCAGGGTCATTGATGCGGATGTCATCCGCCTGCGGCAAATCCAGTTCGGTTTGATGGCTGGGAATGTCGAGCGCGAGCGATTGCATCATCCGGCAATATTCGGCCCAGGCGATATGCTGCTCGTAATCATTGCACATGGCTGCCCCACGCGTTCCGTCAGTTGCAGAGTTATGCCAAATAGCGCGGCTTGACGGCCGCGCCAGCGTCCATCGCCTGCACTCATCGAACTATCGATTCCGGCCCCGGCATCAATCCTGTGGCTGAAGGGCAGCGATGGAGCTCGTCCACGGCTAAGCGCTGCCGTCTGTGTCGCTCTCCTCGTCGACCGCACGTACCGGCAGATAAGCGTTCGTCTCCAGCCACTCGCGCAACACAATCTGTATGACGTCCGATTGGCCCACTTTCATCTCGGCCGCTATAGCGTTGAGTGCATCCTCAGTCGCCGGCTCCAGGGACACGCCGGCAACATTCCTGAGCATCAACGCCGCGCGGCGAAGAATGATCTGCAGATCCGGCCGCGACATGTCCGCTATGCGATCCGCGGTGCTTTCAAGCTCTTCAGCAAAGGATATGCGCGTCATTGTCGACTGTGGCGCCGTTCTCTGCGCCTTTTTGCTTTTTCCAACTCAGCGGCGATAAAGGCTATGGCGTGTTCGGTCGCTCGCCTCGTGTTCTCACGCAGCCGTTCCAACTTCTCTGGCGGGTAGTACACCTCAGGGACAGTAGCGGCCGTCGACAGCGGTATCCATTCCTCCGTCCCGGCGGAAGACTTTCGAGCCAACCACATTTTTGCCAAGGCCAGCACAAATCCAAGAGGCGAACGTCTCATCTTGTCAGGATTGCGGAAACCGTAGGCAAGCGCAAGCCTCGCGGCCTCGATGCTTGTTCGCCCGTCAGACGGTTGCCAAAGCGACTCCATCAGCCTTCGGCGCACCGATTATCAAGACGTCGAGCGCTCAGCAGCCAATCTCAGCCGCCCAAGTTGAATGAGGTTGGGTCTTCGCAGCATATGGGCCAATTTCGTCAAATGCGATCGACTGGCAAATCCGCCCCAGTCGGATTGCATCGATAGTCAAACCGAAAATTTAAAGTATAGTCCCGACGGGCGGGAGGGCCGGTCGGGGTGGGAGAGCGCAATCTAGAGCGGGTTACAATCGAATTTCCACAAAACTTTCGAAGTTTTGTGGAAGGCGCATTGCTTCGCATTCAGGTCCAGTATCCGTCGCTTCGCTTTTCAGTGTCAGCCGAGGGCATAGAGGTAGCTTCTCTTCCGCCGGACCAGTTGGACGATGTGCGCAAGAGCATCCTGCATTCGGTTTATCGAGAAAAGATTTATGTCGAGACCCTTCCACTTCGACAAGCGCTGATCACTGCGGTCACTGCGAAATGAACGTTTGGCCGCTTAAGTTTCGAGAGCGTTCAAACGGCGAATTTCTGTTCACCGATGATGCCGGTGGATTCTTCGTGGGAAGTCGTGACTTTCTAGAGAGGTACACAGGCGACACTCTGTCGGTTGTCGATCGCCATTTTCTCCGCGAAAACGGTCACACGTTCGAACGCGAAGGGGATCCCGACTGGATGTCATTTGCCTATCGGTGGGCACGGAGGCAGTCGAAGCAGCAAGATCTCTCCTATCTTATCCTGGTCCCCACACTTCGCTGCAATTTGACGTGCGGCTATTGCCAGGTTTCGCGCGCCCCTGAGTCCGCACGAGGCTTTGACTGGAATGATGAAACATTGCAGGCCGTGCTCGGCTTCATCGACACGATGAAAGGTCCGGAGATCAAAATCGAGTTTCAGGGCGGAGAACCACTGCTGCGGATCGATCTGCTTGAGCAGGTGCGCGCTTTCACCCGCTCAAAGTTTCCGAACAGCCAGTTTGTTGTCTGTACAAATCTGCAGCGCTTGGGTGACCGAGAGTGGGCCTTCCTTGACCAGCCGGACACGTTTGTCAGCACCTCGCTGGACGGAAACCACGAGACGCACACTCGTCAGCGCACGCATGATCCTCTGGCTACTGACACATTCTTTGGCAACCTGGCAGAGGCCGTGCGGCGCCTTGGCCCCGGCAAAGTTTCAGCGCTGCCGACGATAGACGTCGACCGACCGCCAGATTTCACAGACCTCGTCGACAATTTCGAGCTTCACGGAATACGATCGATCTATCTCCGCCCCATAAATCATCAAGGTTTTGCGCGATGCCGAAAGAGCGATCCGCATTCAATAGCCAAATGGAATGCTCTTCACTCCGATTTCATCGACTACCTCATCGATCGAAATCACCGCACCGGCCGATACGTCGAAGAGTACTATTTCAGCCAGTGTTTGCGCCGGTTTCTCAGATCGGGAGCCGATGACCACGTCGACCTTCGCAATCCCAATTTCTTCGCCTCGGACTACATCGTTGTCGATCACGATGGGCAGTTGTATCCGACGGACGAAGCTCGGATGCTTTCGCGCATAGGACGCGTTGATCTGTCGATTGGTACGATAGCCGAGGGTGTTGATCAGACGAAAGTGCAGCTTCTGAACCACGCGTCGATCAACAATTTCGACGCCGACTGCATTAACTGCGTTTATCAACCTTTCTGCGGAACAGACGTTGTCGACGAGCTGTCCCGAGACGGACGCGTTGATCTGGCTCGCAGCGAGACTTGGTTCTGCAGGAGACATATCTCCCTTTTCGACAAGGTCGTCGAGGTAGTCAGTCGCCGCGATGATGCGGCAACGCAATCGGTAGCCAGGTGGGCCCGCGCGCCATCGTGGGGAGATCATATGATCCCTGTGCATGTATGATCCCGCTTCGTCTCAAGGTCGAAACCAATGTCGTGGATCCGTACGTTGTACGCCTCAGGTCGTTCGAAGGATTGTCGGAGGACCGCAGCGACGTCAGTTCGCTGGACGCAGCGTTGGAGAGCGCCAGTGCGGAAAACGCGGACTTCAACGGAGCGACGGGCAAACTCCGCCTGTTTGGGATCGATCCGAGCGAGGTGAATGGTGATGTGATGTTTGTCGTGCCTCGACGAGGTATGGCGCATCGCCTGATCCGAGCGAATTCCCGACACAACACCCTCTTGATCACGGAACGGTGCGATCAGCTCTGTGTGATGTGCTCGCAGCCTCCGAAAGAGCGGCACATAGACATGTTTCCATTTTTCAAAACAGCCGTGCTCCTTTCGCCAGAAAACTCAACCATTGGCATATCGGGAGGAGAGCCTACGCTCTTCAAATCGGAGCTGTTCGAGTTCCTCGAGAGATCGATGTCGGCCCGCCGCGATATCGTTTTTCACGTCCTGACCAATGCCCAGCATTTTGATCGCGACGATCTCGTGAAGCTTGGTCGCCTGGATCTGACCCGCATCCTTTGGGGCATCCCCGTTTACTCGAGCGATCGTGATATCCATGATCGCATCGTGGCGAAACCAGGTGCGTTCGACCAGGTTAGAGAAAGCCTGTCGCTCCTTTCTGAGGCTGGCGCAAAGATTGAACTGCGCACAGTGCTTATGAAACCGAATGCTCCCAGGCTTTTTGACCTGGCGAAATTTGTGACGACCGCGCTGCCGTTCGTCAACAAATGGGCAATCATGCAGCTCGAAAACATCGGCTACGGCCGACAGAATTGGAACTCCCTATTCTACGACAGTTCCATGGGCTTCGACGTGGTCGGCAAGGCACTGGATTTTGCCATCAGCCGCGGGATCGAGACCAAGCTCTACAATTTTCCGCTCTGCACAGTTCCGCCCGACTATCGGATGTTTGCACCTTCGACGATCTCGGACTGGAAAAGAGCCTACGTCCCAGATTGCGCCGATTGCAGCCTCCGGAATGAGTGCGGCGGTTTCTTCGAATGGCATCCGAAGGCACACGGATACGAAAGGTTTGGCGTCGCATGAAAAAGCGGCTTTTCACGATTCCATCTTTGCTCGCTGCCGGGTTCATGCCCCTTGAGAGCATTGCAATGCCGATTGGATTTCATGCGGGGGATGGGGGCAAGTCGAAATCACTGTTTGATATTTTCAAGCTCGACCACAAGTTCACGCTGGCGGGCCATAGATCACATAGCAGCCACAGCAGTCATAGCTCCCACAGTAGCCACCGATCGTCGGCCGGCGGCACCTACTACCCGCCCCCAGCGCCCGTCTATCAGGCACCGGCACCGGTCTATCAAGCACCGACCTATCAGGCGCCCACAACTGCGCCGTCGGGTCCGGCGCCTTTAGTGGTGCTCCCCGGTAACGCCAACAAATTCAAGGAAATCGTTCTCCAGGTCCAGTTCGCCATGCTCTCGTTCGGGTACTACAACGGCGAACTGGACGGCAAGATGAGCCCAGAGATGCGGGCTGGTCTCGTAAAAATGCAGTCCGACTACAACCTGAAAGTCACAGGTACTATTACGCCCGAGACTTTGAACGCGTTGCGGATTACCGCAGAGTGATGTGCGGCCACGTTTCATTGGATCGTAGGAACCCATGACCCTTAACACCATGCAGATCTGGCGCCTGCTCGTACCCGCAGGGCTCATCATCGTCTACGGCGCTGCAGCGTGGTGCATTCTAATGGGAAGATTTCTGCAAACGCCGGATTTTTCGAAAGCGCCCTATCTAGTCGGCGTCGTTGTACCGGCTGCACTCTACTACGTCACACCGCTTAGAACGTGGGTCAACAAGGGTCAGCATGAGCGGATCGCCGAAAACCTGCGAGCCGGCATGGTGAGAATTGCCGGCTACGAGGACAAGCCCGACAAATACACATGGGCCAATCTGCGGTCATTGTTCTTCAAGTTGGTGGATGACGACAAGAGTCTATCGACGAAGGCATCGATCGCTTATTTCAATGGCCTCTTGTGGACGGGATTCGCCGATTCGATGATAATCGCCGCCGGATACAGCCTCGTGTCCATCGGATTGCTATATTTTGGCACGCCCCACGCGGCGATCGCGCTGATTTCTTTCGTCACCATTCTGATCGTCTCATATTTTGGAAACAAGGTAACGACCGGTCGCCAGATCACGATCGGAAACGAACAGCTTGAGCACATCAGATTCGACCATCAGGCGGCGATCGAAAGGCGCCTCAATCAGCTTGACAAATGACCGGGTGCTGACAGCAATCGAAAGGTCGGTCGCTGCACTTCGGGCGCGTCCACACGCACATTGGTTGCTTGCCTTCTCCGGCGGCAAGGACTCAACATCCGCCCTGAAAATTATCTTGGCAGCCTATCGAAGGTCTGGGCTCACTAGCCTCAACCTCACGGTGGTATATTGCGATACGGGGGTCGAGAATCCTATCCTTGACGCCTATGTTAAGTCGATTTTGGCGGCCATTGGCGCGGAATTCGAGAGCGAAGGAGAAAGATTCGCAACGAAGATCTTGCGCGCTCCAGTGCAGGACCGGTTTTTCGTGCGCATCATTGGACGCGGATATCCTCCGCCCACTAACAGTTTTCGGTGGTGCACGCCCGGTCTGCGAATTCGTCCAGTTTCCCGTTTTATCGAGGAGCAGGATCCCAAAAACACCGTGGTGGTACTGGGACTCCGTCGGGCTGAAAGCCAGCAACGTGACCGGAGTCTTGCGAAAACACCGGAGGGGCATTGGCAGAAGCAGCGTGAAGGCAATCGCGACTACGACCTGTTCCTGCCAATTCTTGATCTCCACGTCCCCGAAGTGTGGGATTCCATTTTCTGGCTGTCCGGACCGAGGGCGATCCCACCCAAGGTCCTACAAGATCTATATCGAGACGCGTCCGGAGAGTGTCCTGTAATAAAGGCGCCCACTGCCCCACCATGCGCTTCTGGCCGGTTCGGATGTTGGACGTGCACTGTCGTTCGACACGACAAGTCTGCGAGCAAGCTGATCGAGGCAGGGTACGACGAGCTGCGGCCGTACTTTGAGTTCAGAAATTGGCTGTCGGAAATCCGCAACGATCCAAGCATGCGTTGGCCGCAGAGGCGTAGCGGATCAGTCGGCATGGGTCCGTTCACACTTGATGCACGCAAGGCCATTCTGCACCGCATAGACCGGCTCGAGGAGATTACGAAGTCTGAAATCCTTGACGCATCCGAACGCGGTACGATCGCGAGTCTGTGGCGCCTTGATGAGTACAAGAGACTGAGTTTCAGGTAGCGCGATTTCGTCGGCGTGTAGATTCCACACACGGGTGGGGTGAAACCGTCGTCTTCGGCGTGTCCCGAGAAGTATACGCTGCCCACGGCTGGCTTAAATGTAAGCGGTGTTCTCAGGCCACGGCCTTGAGCTCGAGCTTGTTGATGTAGACCCAAGGCAGGAGATCGTCGATCTGGCTGTTGGG